>JAJDDU010000197.1 GCA_029260155.1 Phycisphaerae bacterium
GAGCGCATCGCCAAAGCGATGAAAGTCAAGGCCTGCGGTATCCGCCTGTTGAACGAAGAAACCGGCGAAATGGCCATCAAAGCCGTCTACAACCTCTCCGACGCATACCTCAACAAGGGTCGCGTCATGCTCGGCGAAAACCCGATCGACGCAGCCGCCATGGCTGGCGAGACCGTGTACATCGAAAACGCCGCCACCGACCCGCGTGTGCGCTATCCACAACAGGCCAAGCAGGAGGGGCTCGTCAGCGGACTCTGCGTGCCCATGACGTATCGCGGAAAGACCGTCGGCGTGATCCGCGTATACTCCGGTCGTCGCTACAGCTATCGTCAAGAAGAAATCGCGCTGCTGCGGAACGTGGGTTCGCAGGCGGCGGCCGGCATCATCGAAGCGCGACTTGTTGAAGAACAACGCGAAGCAGATCGCTATGCGAGGCAGGTGCGTTATGCCGGCGAGATCCAGCGTCGAATGATCCCGGACCGTCCTTCCGACCACGCGTTCGTCGAATTCGGGTGCGTCTACGATCCCAGCCTGGAAGTCGGTGGCGATTTCTACGACTTCATTGAGCTCGGTGGCGGTGATGTGGGGTTCTCCATCGCCGATGTTGTCGGCAAGGGCATCCCCGCTGCCCTCATGATGGCTTCGGTACGCTCCGCCCTCCGGGCTCATGCTCCCAGCAACGCCAACATCCGAACCATCATCCGCCGCGTGAACCAGCACATGTGCAGGGACACGCTGCCCAGCGAATTCGTCACGCTCTTCTACGGTGTGTTCTACTCGGACCGACCGCAACTTACCTACATAAACGCCGGACACGATCCACCCTTGCTATTACGCGGCGACACGATCCAGGAGATGGACACGGGCGGCTTGGTCATCGGCGTCATGCCCGACACGGATTATCGGGAATCGTCCGTCGACCTCCAAGAAGGTGACACGATCATATTCTACACCGACGGCGTGATTGACGCGCTGAACTTCGAGGGCGAGACCTTCGGCCGCGAACGCTTGCGTGAGTCAATCACTAGGCACCGCGACTGCCCGGCCCCCCAATTCGCCGAGCAGATCAAGTGGGACACCCGCCGATTCGCCGGTCTCGCCAAGCAGAACGACGATATCACCATCGTCGTCGCCAAGGTGAAGTGAGTGTCCTCGCTCCCCTCGTCGATTCGTCGGAACAGCAGTACCCTTCGCGCGATCAAAGAACGCCAGCACGCGATCCCGGTACTCCTCGAATGCAGCGGTAAGGACGTTGCTGTGCTCGCCCGGTCCGAGCCACATCTGCTTGGGCAGACCGGCCGCCTCAAACAGAGTCTTCATGTTCTTCGGCGGTGTGACGACGTCGCCCTGTCCGTGAATCAGGAATACCGGCCGTGGTGAGTTTCTCGCTATCGCTTCGGCCGCGCCCAGCCCCCACATCGGCCGCCCGGCGTGCAGCGAGACGAATGCCAAACCAACGTCAGCAAAGATGTGACCAAACAGCGGAAGGGGCCCGAGATGGTGGTGTGCAAACGACCGCGCGCTGACAAAGGAGCTATCCAGAATGATCGCCTCGATTCGCTGATCCCCGGCAGCAGCGCGCACGAGCGCCATCGCTCCCATGGATGATCCCAGCCCAAAGATGTGCCGCGATCCGGCAGGACGGTTCTCCTTCAGCCAATCAACCGCAGCGCGCACATCGAGCGATTCATCCCATCCGAACGTCGAAGTGTGTCCATCGCTGTCGCCGTGTCCGCGAAAATCGAAAATCAACACGTTGTACGGTCGACTACTGAAAACGCCCACGTACGACAGAAAGTTTCCCTTGTTCGCCCCCAGCCCGTGGCAGATGATCACGGTATCCTCGCTCCCTTGCTGCGCCACGAACCATCCCGACAGTGTCAGTCCGTCCCGCGTCTCGAAACGAATGTCCTCAACACCAGGGTATTGCTCGATACACACGTTGGGGGCGTTGCCGATCTTGGGGCGGTGGATCAGTGAGCCCGCGAGAAGCGGCGCAAACACGAACGTCGTTAGCAGGCACCGCCCGAGCGGAACGAGTCTCGCAACCGCTACCAGTCTCCTGCCGCTACGGGCACGAGTCACCGTTCGACGGCCACGTCTCTGCTGCAGCCTGGCCAATCTTCGGTATCGCTCCCCCATTCGACCCGCCGTTCGTACCCATACCGCCCACGCAAGGCGCCACGCGATCGCGAAGTATGTCGCCAACACAACTTCCCACCAGAGAATCCGTCCACGCGCGGCGTCCGCCGCGACCCACATCGCCGCGTTCAGCACAACGAACAGCATTCCCGCATAGGCAACGTACTTTGAGAGCGGCAAACGCCGAACGCTCGGCCACCCAAACCACAGCACGCCCGTCAGCACGGGCGGCATGAGGAGGATAATCGTCTCGCCGGGATGATGTGTGAGCAGGTTTGCCACCGGGAAGGCGATAATGCCACCCGCCACGGCGACAAAGGCGATGGCCAAACAGCGTCGATTTCTCTTACGCATGGCATGCCATTATACGCTTCCGGATGCCGGTGTCGCTGGATTCGTAATCTGCCGACCAACCCCCGCCCGCGCCCTAGTGAAAATCCCGCGAGCGCAAGTGAAACTGTGCGATCCCGCTGCCAAGCCCGCGCAAGTGAGACACTAGAACATGAGTGACCTCCCCCTGACGCTCGACGCGGCCATCGGCGATGAGCGCCGCTGCGCCACGCGCCGCACGACGACAACGCTCGTACACCTGCGGGCGGACGATCAGATTGGCCACCCCTGTCTCGTCTTCCAGAGTGTAGAACACGATCCCCGACGCCGTTGAAGGACGCTGTCGCACCAATACCAACCCCACCACACACACAGACTCGCCATGACGCATCCGTTTCAGTTCAGCAGCAGGCACCACGCCGATCCTGTTCAGTTCGCGTCGCAGCAGAGAAATAGGATGCGCTTCCAACGACAATCCGACAGTGTCGTAGTCTGACACTACAGTATCGGTCAGAGACAACACCGGCAACTCAGGACTTACCTCATCAGCTTCCATACCGTCAAACAGCGGCAGTTGCGCATTGTCGACGGCCAACACCTGCCAGACGGCTTCCCGCCTGTTCAGTCCCATCGATCGAAACGCATTCGCCGCCGCCAGCCGGGCCAGCACTCCGCGCGACACTCCGGCCCGATGCACCACATCCGCCAAACCAACAAACGCCCCCTCCTTCCGCGCCTCCTCAATACCCGCAACCTTGCCCTGCGAAATCCCTTTCACCAATCGCATCCCCAACCGCAATGCAGGTCCCTCCCTCCCCCCTCGATC
>JAJDDU010000198.1 GCA_029260155.1 Phycisphaerae bacterium
CCACCCCCCAACCACTGCCAATCCTGCGCGTACAATCTGACGGGCAACGTGTCGGGGAGGTGTCCGGAATGTGGAGAGCGCACACGATGAGCCACACCGCCATGAGACTGCCGCGATGATCCGTGGCGAACGTTTTTCGACTTGGCAACTGCTCGTGGGTACGGCATGCGTTGTTGCCTATGTCTTGCTCGCCGAGTTGGTTGGTTTCTGGCTTATTACGCTGCCACTACCTGGTCGGCATCCGATGTTACATCGTGTGTCCGAATGTGGATTGATTTGGACGCTCGCGTGGACGGCGATGGGCTGGGTTAGTGTTCTGCGTCGGCGCGAGTCCAATCTCTGCCGGCAGGCGAGCGTAGCTATTCTCGTGCCGACATTTTCAGCAATACCGGAGGCATCGGGCGAGGCATGGCTCCAGCTGCATCGAGCAAGTCCGCCTTGTACAGGTTGGGTTCGGTGGGCCATGATGTCCATGCCGGTGTATCCACTACTGAACGGCATTCTTCTGTCAGGATGCCTGTTCGCGCAAGTACGAATTTGGCGCCATCTGACCAGAAAGGGAGTATGCCTCACCTGCGGCTACAACCTCACCGGTCTCACCGAACCCCGCTGCCCGGAATGCAGAACGGGTTTCGCCGAATAGATGCGAAGGCCTGTCATCGAATCGTGTACGTCAAGGTCGGGCACGCCGCCGCAGTAGCGCTAACCCACCGAGCGCGACCAATGCACACGTCGAAGGCTCTGGCACGACGGTGATCGACCAGGAATCGAAGCTGCCCGTATCGCCGCCATTCATGTCGCGTATCATGATCTGCCAGGTGCCGTTTAGGTCGCCCGTCGGCAGCGGATTCGACGGCAGGCCAAGGTCGCCGGTCGGGAAGTAGTCTCCGCTCGGAATCACCGGCGGAAAAAACTCCGTAAACAGCTCGCCGTCGTTCGACCACTCGTAAGTGTTGTCCGAAACGAAGTCCGACGAGCTGCCACACGCCGTCCCCGACGTGCCGGGGCGATCGATTAGGTGGGTGCTATAATCGCCTGGACCCTCCAGCACGATCTCCAACGCCCCGACCCAGCCGTGGTTCAATCCGGTGAGTTCGACCGATTCGATCTCTGTCCCGGCCTCGCCGGCGATTTGAATCTCGCCGAATGGCTGCCACGCAACGGAGTCGTCGCCACAGCCGAATCCATTGTCCCAAATCTGGCCGCCGGTTCCGTGGTAGACGTTCTGGCTGCTCGCCACGGTCGAGGTCAGTGCGACCACCAGCGCAGCCAACCACCATTGAGTTGAATACATGCCTCCTCCTTCGATTTGAGATCCCGTCGATGCGTTGCGTTCACAACCGCGATTCTACCTGACCGTACCTCACTCACGCAAGCGGAATCGTGGACGCCTCAATCGTCGCGAGGTCAAGTTTCTTCTCCGGATCCAGTTTGGTGCCGGCCGTCGGGACTGTCGATAGGTTCGCCCGTCTGCTCTGAGTTACCCAGTGAATCAATGCCGGCGATGCTTGGAACGCGATTTCCGTGTCAGCGTTGCGATCCGGGAAACGTATATCCGGGATGATAGTGTAAGACACTGAAACCTGCGTTGCCCCATCCGTCCGCCAGCGCCCCCGCACGCCGAAACGTGACAACCAACTCTCAATCCGCCATGATGCCCGCAGCGAGGTACGTCAATGCAGCGATCACGATTCCGCAAGTGTGCCAAGTGCATGGGGTTGGTGGTGTGCGCGGTAATTGTGGGAATCTGGGCCATCAGCACTTGGTGTACGCCTGCGCTTGGTGTGTACTGGCATCGACGTGGATACTCGTACGTCAATGGACATGGCATTAACACCACCGTGGCGCGTGGCTGTGCGTACGTAGTGTTCCATGGACCGGTCCCGGGCAACAGCTCTTGGCCTCGTGCTTCTTTGTCGCCCGTGGCACCCGAGAATCTCAGTCCGGTCACAATCGACAGCTCACCCGGTCCTTACGATTTCATCGTCACGCATCATCCTGCCCCAGAGGATTTGAATAATTACCGCCCTGCCTTCGGCGGATTGCCGCCTTCTGCTCGACCTACACCTGTGGCCTCCAAGGGTATACGTGGCTACCGGTTCACCATCAGAAGGTCACCGCACTGGATGTCCACGCGGCGATGGATGCCCGGCCTCACTAGCGGCAGGCCACCACGCATGTCTAGGATGTTGATCATGCCGCTATGGCTGCCCCTGGTCGCATTCGCCGGCACCACGGCGTGGTTGTGGAAGTGTGATCGCCCGCCACACAACCACTGCCAATCCTGCGCGTACAATCTGACGGGCAACATGTCGGGCGTTTGCCCTGAATGTGGGACGAAACGATGACTTGGCGTACCGACAACGACGGCGACAACGCTGTGGATGTACACCCTCGGAGCGTGTCCGGCGGCTACGGTGTCGCACGTCCGCCTTGGGCCGTTCTGATCAGTGGATACCTCATCATCCACGGATCGGTGTTCGTGCTAGGGACACTGTTGTGGCAATTCACGGGATTCGGCCTTGGTCCTGCCATTCAGCATTTTCGCGACGAGTATGATTGGAGCCCGCAGTGGGCGTGGGTGGTACCTTGCCACGGTGGGTTCTCGCTGCTGTCGCCGCTGATCGCCTTCATTGCGGGGATATGGATGTCACGAAGGCCCGCTAGTCTGAGCCGCTTGGCGTTGCCGGTTGCGGTGGTGATGGCGGTCGCGGGTAGTCTCGGAATCGCAGCTTACTTCACCGATTCGTCCGTCTCGCTATCGCCGGTGTCAGCGTGGTTGTTTTCATTCGTGAGGCAACTACCGCCCCTTCTGGTCCCGCTCTTCGTACTGTGGTGTGTTCGTGGAGTCGAGCGTCTTCGGCAACCGGAAGTCACGTTGATCGCTGGGTATCTTCTTCTAGTTGGTGGAGTCGGGATAGCGTCCTCGCCCATCGTTCTCGGAAATGGTGGGCGCAGTGTCTGGCTCACGATCTTCCCGCTCAGTGGTTGGTCGATCTCCCACATGTTTCGTCTGGCCACATTACTATTCCCGATCGTGCTTTTCCTCTGCGGTGTTCTCCAAATGAGGAGGCCGTTGCGCGCTGTCGCCGTCGCGGCAATCGTTCTCGCAGTGACTCTGTTGCATTCGTGGCAACTGGCGGAGGAATTGTATTGGATGTACTTGAGTATCGGCTCTGTCTTGGCCATGGCCGGCGCGCTCTTGCAAGGCCCTGGTTACTCCGTCGCCCTGGCGGTATTCTTGCTGGCGTTCGCGATTCGGTATCGCCACAGGTTCGGCCGTCAATACCCCGACTGTGTGGAGTGCGGCTACAACCTCACCGGGCTCACCGAACCCCGCTGCCCGGAATGTGGGACGGCGTTCGCGCTGCCGGGCGACGAGGGAGCTTGTGATCGTGGAGAGGCTTGACATGATTGCAGCGTCGATGAAGCGATCACGATTCCGCAAGGCGGCCAAGTGGGTGATAGCATGACAGGGGTATTCTTGTTTTTCATGTTCGCTGGCGGCATAGCCGCCGGTGTTCACGCAAAGATCCAGAATTGGCAGGTTGCGGCCGTCGTCTCCGCGACGATTTCGACAATCCTGATTCAGACTCTTCTGTACGCCGACTTAGGCCACTTAGATAAGTTCTTCCTGATCGGCCTCGTCGTGAGCTGGTTCTACTCCTGCGTTATTTCATGCCTCGTCGCCATTCCGTTTCAGATCGCCCGCCGCCGTCGCCCACCCCCCAACCACTGCCAATCCTGCGGGTACAATCTGACGGGCAATGTGTCTGGCGTTTGCCCTGAATGCGGGGAGTCGGTGTGATTCGCAAGACGGTCATCGTTGTACTCTTGCTGACCGTGCTCACGTGGGTAATGCTCTTGACGATATCCCGTCTCGCGGGTTCAGGCGTGCTCTGGGGTCGCTACTACCGAGACCATAGGATCCACACTCAGTTATATGTCGATGGCACCGGCTACGTCGGGCTCTACCCCAGCGTTGCATAAAACGGGTTGGTTTTCGTCACGCGGCGGGGCGTAGGCGGTCGAGTACGGCGAGGAGTTGCTCCTTCACTGTGCCGGCTGCGCTGATGGTCAGGGTGAGCGTGC
>JAJDDU010000199.1 GCA_029260155.1 Phycisphaerae bacterium
GGCCTCGCGGTCAATGGCGAACTGACGCCGATGCAGAAAGCCTTCGTGAATGAAGGGGGTGTTCAGTGCGGATTCTGTACGCCAGGCGTGGTGCTCTCTTCCACTGCACTTCTGAATCAAAACCCCAACCCGACCGACGACGAGATCAAGGACGCGCTGGCTGGTAACCTCTGCCGCTGCACGGGGTATTCCGGCATCATGCGTTCCGTGTCGCGTTGCGAGAACTATCGCGACAACGGCACGTGTGCCAAGAAGGATGCCCATCCGCTCCCCGCGAACACCGACGCTCAGTCCGACTATCGCCCCAGTTCCGGCGCGTGTACCAGCGTTGGCGTCCCGATGCCGCGCGTGGACGCCGCCGACAAGGTCACCGGAAGAGCCATCTACACCGATGACATTTCCCTGCCCAACATGGTCCACGCCAAGATACTCGGCTCGCCCATTGCGCATGGACGCATCAAACGGATTGATACGTCCAAGGCTGAGGCGCTGCCCGGCGTGTTGGCGGTCATCACCGGCAAGGACGTCCCCGACACAATGTACGGCGTGTCGCCAGCCCGTTACGACGAGTATGTACTCGCCAAGGACAAGGTGCGGCACGTCGGTGACGAGGTGGCCGCCGTCGCCGCGATCGACGAGCGTACGGCCGAAGCCGCGTTGGAGCTGATCGAAGTCGACTACGAAGAACTGCCGCACGTTTTGGACCCCTACGAAGCCGCGGCCGACGGCGCTCCGCAGATTCACGAGCGATTCGAGCACAACATCAACACGCACGTCGAACAGAGCTTCGGCGATGTTGAGCAGGGTTTCGCCGAGTCGCACCACGTTCGCGAGGAGACGTTTACCGGCAATCACATCTACCAGTCGCCGCTCGAACCGCACGCAGCCATCGCCACGTGGGAGCATGACGGCTCGCTGCTGCTCTACACGTCCACGCAAGTGCCGCACTATGTCCAGTACATGATGGCCCACGTGTTGCACATTCCGCTCGGGAAAGTCCGCGTGATCCGACCGACCGTCGGCGGCGGGTTCGGCGGTAAGGCTGAGACCACACCGCTCGATCTGTGCGCCGCGCTCTTGAGCAAGAAGCTCGGGCGCCCGGTCAAAATGGTCTACTCGCGCGAGGAGATGTTCCACCACGGGCGGGGGCGACACAAGCAGCACATGAAGTTCAAGATCGGCGTCGATCGCGACGGGACGATCCGGTCGTTTGCGAGCGAGATCTATCTGGACGGCGGCGCGTATTCGTCGTTCGGCGTCGCCACCGCCTACTACGCCGGAAGCGTTTTGCCCACGCTGTACCGTTTTCCGAGCTACAAGTATGACGGCTACCGTATGATGACCAACAAGCCGGCCGCAGGCGCCATGAGAGGCCACGGCGTTCCGCAACCTCGGTTTGCGTTCGAGTGCCTGCTGACGATGGTCGCGGACGATCTCGGCATCGATCCCATCGAGATCCGCCGCCGCAACGCCATGACGGCGAACTCGATGACCGTCAACGAAATGGACGTCGGTAGTTGCGAATTCCTGCGCACGCTCGAAGCCGTCTCCGAGAAGGTCAACTGGGGCGACAAGTACAAGAAACTCCCGGCGGGCAAGGGAATCGGCATTGGCTGCGGCGGGTTCGTCTCCGGCGCCGGCTACTGCATCTACCGTGGCCAAGTCCAGATGTCGCACGAGAAGGGACGCGAGTCGTTCCAGAAGAAGTCCATCTTCCCTCACGCCAACGCGATCGTGAAAATCAGTGAAGACGGGATGGCGGCTGTACTGATGATCGGCGCCGCCGAGATCGGCCAAGGAAGCGACACGGTGCTGACACAGATGTGCGCCGAGTCGTTGGGCATCCCCGCGTCCCGCATGCGCATCCGCAGCGAGGACAGCGACATCTCCCCGCTCGACTTGGGGGCGTATTCCTCGCGTGTGACCTTGATGGCCGGTCATGCGGTCTCGCGCGCCGGCGTCGCCGTCGTCGAGAAGATAAAACCGTACGCCGCGCGGCTGCTCGACTGCGATGAATCGGTCGTCGAAGCGCACGACGGGAAGATGTTCGTCCGCGGCGACGAATCGCGATACGTCGCTTGGGAGGAAGTCGCCCGGAAGTACTTCAACGACCATGGCCCCCTCGTCGCAACCGGCGCCTACAAGC
This sequence comes from Phycisphaerae bacterium, assembly GCA_029260155.1. Classification (GTDB taxonomy): domain Bacteria; phylum Planctomycetota; class Phycisphaerae; order UBA1845; family UBA1845; genus OFTM285. Next base: position 2,147 of record JAJDDU010000199.1, read on the forward strand.
CGCCGGATGGGCTCGGAGGCAATTACAAGGGATCGACCGTCGGCACGAGCCCGGCATACTCCTTCGGCAGCGCCGTCTGCGAGGTCTCGGTCGATCTCGAAACCGGAAAGGTGAAGATCGACAAGTTCACGGATTTCCACGACTGCGGCACGCCGATCAACCCGATGGCGGTCCACGGTCAAGTTGAAGGCGCCGTTGTCATGGGCGCGAGCGAAACCGTGCTCGAAGACGTACAATTCGACGAGCAGGGACGCATTCTCAATCCGAACCTCCATGGTTACCTGACGATGACCATCAAAGACGCGCCGGACATCTTCAGCGGATTGGTCGACTCATACGAGCCTCGCGGACCGTTCGGAGCGAAGGAAATCGGCGAGGGAAGCACGTTGCCCGTGCTCGGCGCGGTCGCCCACGCCATCGCAAACGCCACCGGGGTGTGGATCAAGGACTTGCCGATCACGCCGGAGAAAATCCTCAAAGCGCTGAAAGAGAAGAAACCTGCCGGTGAATCCGCCGTGACGATGCCAGTCCCATGACACCCCGAGAGATTCTCGCAACGGTCGTCCGCGAACACGACGCCGGCCGGCGGGTCTCGCTCTGTGTGATTGTCGCCACGCGCGGATCGACGCCGCAGTCGGCGGGCGCCCTGGTGTGCATCGATGAGAATGCCAACATGGTCGGCACACTCGGCGGCGGATGCGTCGAAGCCGACGTCCGCCGATTGGCCCACCAACAAATCCGGGACGCGACCGGGAAGTTGGCGACCTTCGCGCTCGATTCCGACTTCGGCTACGACGACGGGATGATCTGCGGCGGGCAGATGGACGTCGCCATCTGTCCCCTAAAACCGACCGATGACATCGAACCCTATCGCTCGGCCGCCAACACGTTGCAAACAGATCCCGCGACGTTCCCGGTCCGCATCACCAAGGACGACCGAGACGTGGAATACCGAATCCACGTGGAGCCCGCGCCCACCCTGTTCATCGCGGGCGCCGGGCACATCAGCCGGGTGCTGGCCGATGCAACGCTGCCGATCGGTTTCGGCGTCCACGTGATTGACGACCGCGCCGACTACGCCAACGAACAACGTTTCCCGCCGCCCATCCACACGCACGTCGGCGATATCGCCGAGACGTTGAAGGCCCAACCCCTTGATGCAAACAGCTACGTCGTAATCGTCACGCGCGGGCACAAACATGACGAAGCCGCCCTTAAAGCGATTCTCACGTCGCCCGCGAAGTACCTCGGCATGATCGGGAGCCGCCGAAAAATCAAGGTCGTCTTCGACGACTTGCGACACCACGGAGCGGACGCCGAAGCGCTCGCTCGCGTGCATGCCCCGATCGGTCTGGACATCGGCGCCGTCACCACCACGGAAATCGCCGTGAGCATCGTGGCCGAACTGGTGAAGGTACGCCGCGCGGAGCGCCACAAGACGGTCGAGGGACCGTTGCCGATTCCGAGTGCCACACCATGACATCTGTCAAAATGCCGGTCAGCATATTCGGCGTCCTTCCCGCAGCCGGCATGAGCAAGCGGATGGGCCGCTCGAAACAAGCGCTCCCCTACCGCGACTCAACGATGGCCGCGTGCGTCGCCCGAACCATGCTCGCCGCGGATCTCACAGCCGTCGCCGTAGTCACGCGAACAGAACTCTTGGCCAAGATCGATCTCCCAAGAGATGATCGGCTGATCGTAGCGATCAACGACGACCCAACGAGTCAGATGATGGACTCGATTCGCCTCGGGATTGCCCGTCTGGGCGAAGCCTTCGAGCTGTCGCCCGATGCGGGCGTTCTGGTGACACCGGCTGACATGCCGAACATCCCAGCCGCTGCATTCCGACGCTGCGCCGATACGTTCCGCGGTAACCCGACCAGGATCGTCATCGCTACGTGCGACGGCAAGCGAGGCCACCCCATCATCTTCCCGGCTGCGATGCGTGTCACGTTGGACGGCTTGTCGGGCGGGCTGAACGAACTCCCCGCGCGCTGCGCCGCTGACGTGACTGAGGTAGCGTACAACGACCCTGCGATTCTGAAGGACGTGGACACGCCGGCCGACTACAGAAACCTCGACCCATGAGACCCGTCGCGATCGGCGGACGACTGTTTCGGGTTGCACAATAAGGTACGCGCGTCACCTCTATGACATGAAGCCGTGTGCGACCAGAATACCGCGGCGTTGCCAAGGCGGGTTTTCGACGCTCATCGATGGCAGGCCAAGCAGTCCTCACTGGCGCCATTCTTCTCGTGGCATTCGATGCACGCCGTCATAGTCATGACCAAACGCGCGCGCGCGGGCGGACGCGTCAGGCCCGCTTGATCAGTGTGACACTCAAGGCAGTCCAGCCCGGCGGAAGACACGTGCCGTCGATGAGAGAAGTACACGTCCGGCCTGGTCACGGCCACGCGCACCCACGGGATGTCGTCGTCGCTTTCCTCGAAAGCAAAGAGCCGCGCCTTTTCCGGTTGACTGTGGTCCTCCTCGTCAATGTCGTGACAGTCTAAGCACAGGTCTTTTCCTGGAAGACCGGCATACACTCCAGTCATTGCATCCGTGTGACACTCGGCGCACTCCATACCGGCTTTCTCAAGGTGGACCGCGTGGTTGAACTCGATGGGCTGGACAACGATCGGCCCCAGCCAATAGTCGCCGCGGACAAACGCCACAGAGCCGACAACCGCCAAAACAATGAACACGAACGACACGACGTATCGCATATTACCCAATCCTCATCAATGACGGACGGTCCAGCGCGCGCTCCGCTTCAAAGGCACTCTTCACAGTGAGTCAATCCGATTCCAGCGTTTGCAAGTAGGTCAATAGATCGACCATCTCGGCATCGTCGAAGACAGGCCACGATATTCCCGCCTCGGTCATACGCTCGAGCATGGTCTCGCCATGGTTCCACATGGCGGCGGCCATCCTAACCGGCGTCGCGTCGTCACCCAGCTGCTTTGCCGACGGGCTTTGCGTCGCGACCATCTCAGCGCCTTCGTGACATTGCGCACACCCTTTTCTCTCGAAAACCAGCCGACCGCGCGCCGCGTCGCCGGGTTGGTCCAGGTTGGCGAGCGCCAAGACGTACGCGAGAATGTCGGCCAACTCCTGCGGATTGACCGGCTGACGGGCAACGTCCTGCTCGCGCATCACGCGTGTCATCGTCGGCGAGTGGTTCCACATTCGTGAAGCCAACGCGGCGACGGAATTCGGTAGGTCTGCAGTGGCCAAGTCGGGGCCGGACCCGGGGTGGCAGGTGTCGCACTTCTTCGCAAGAAAGAGCTTCTTTCCGTCGGCAATGGAACCTGGGCGCAGGTAGATCCTGTCGCCGCCGCTTCCAGCGGTCCGCACAAATGCGACGAGGTGGACCAGATCGGCACCCTCCAATTTCGGCCAGGACATGCCCGACTGCTTCATGGCCTCCTCCATCATCGGGGCATGCTCCCACATCATCTGCGCCCAGATGATGGGATTGGCGTATTG
>JAJDDU010000200.1 GCA_029260155.1 Phycisphaerae bacterium
CCGTCCTGCTCAACGACGGCGTGGATGGGTTCGTACTAAGCGAATAGCGTGCGGAATGGCGCTGGCCATCACCGTGCCGCACATGGAGCGGATTCCTTGAGAATACACTGCAAAGTAGCCTGTCCCGTTGCTTTCACTCTATTGATTCTGGGTTGCGTGGGCGGGTGCGGCGGGCGGGCGGGCGAGCCTGAGTATCGGGCGATGGATGGCAGCATGGCTGCGATTAACGTGCAGTCGGGCGTGGTCACGTTTCGGTTCATGCACGAGAAGAGTGGGAAGCACCGAGAGCATCGCGGATTGGTTCCGGTTGAGACCGAGATACTCATCAACGGTAAGATGTCCGAATTGAGCGACCTCGCCGTCGGTGAGCAAGTGTCGGTGGTGTGGCGGATCGAGAAAAACGGGGCTCGCCGGTTGAATACCGCACTGAAGATTCACGTCACGCGGGTCGTTGACGACCCGTAAGACCTCGGACGATTGCGACGCGACGGCTGGCGGTCTGGGGAAGCCGGGACGTGGGAGACGGAATGAAATCGCCCCCTGGTTCTGCCATGGTGGGGCTCCGGCGCGTCGACCTTGGTCCGGTAGGGTCAGACTCAACATGATCGAATCGCAGGAACACTACGAACACCCACAGGATTCTCTCGACGCTCGGGTCGGGCGGATCGTCAACGACTTCCTAGACGGCCAGAAGCAAGGTGAGCCCGCAAGCGAGGCGGATCTGCTGGCGGCCAATCCCGAACTCGCCGACGAGTTGGCGGACTACCTGCACCTAATCCGTGGATTGCAGCCCGCGGGCGGCGTCATCGACAAGCTCATCGAGCAGGGAATTCTGCGCCGAAGCACCGACGGTCGCTACCTGGCCGAACTGGGCGAATACAAGATCATCGGGTTCCTGGGCCGCGGCGGGATGGGGATCGTCCTCAAGGCCTACGAGGAGCGACTGGACCGAGCGGTCGCGCTCAAAATTCTCCGGCCGGATCTGATGACGGACGCTTCCGCCTTGGTCAGGTTCACGCGCGAAGCCAAGGCCACCGCCGCGCTGCAGCATCCGAACATTGTTGCCGTGTATGCCGTCGGCGAAGAAAGCGGGTGTTGTTTCTTCGCCATGGAGTACGTTGACGGTTGCACACTGGCGAACCGCATCAGTGATCGCGGCGCTTTGCCGGCGAGCACCACACTCGCAGTTTTCCGACAGGTTTTGTGCGGACTCCAAACCGCGCACGAAGCCGGGTTGATTCACCGCGACGTCAAGCCGTCCAACATCCTGCTCGACGGTCCCCCGGCGAAATTCGACAGCGAGGCAACCGACGGCGACGAACCATCGCCCACGGTCAAGATCGCCGACTTCGGGCTGGCCCGCTTCGTGTCGGCGCAAACCCGGATGACAGCCGCTGAGTCCATGCTTGGAACCGCCGAGTACATGAGCCCCGAACAAGCGCGCGGCGACGAAGACGTGGACCACCGCAGCGATCTGTACTCAGCCGGCGTAGTGCTTTACGAGATGCTCACCGGACGCGCGCCGTTCATCGCCGAAACGCCTTCAGCTGTGATATACCGGATCCTCAACGATGCCCCTCCGGAGCCTCGTTCGTTCGGCCACCCGGTCGACGACCATCTCGCCTCGCTCGCCCTCCGCTTGCTCGCCAAGAATCCGAACGACCGCTTCAATTCCGCAACAGACACGATCGCAGCCGTGGATGCGGACCGCCGTGTTCGATCGCCGGAACAACGCAGGCGGCGACAACGGACGGCGTTTTCGGTGATCTGTGTCCTGACCGTCCTCGCCGCGTGCGCGTGGTGGACCGCTGCCAACGTGCGCTTGCGGGGTGGACCGTCGACCATCACAGCGTCGGTGGCTCCAATCACGGCGGTGATCGCCGCGCCGAAGGATTCACCGCACAACCCAGCCATCCTCGCCTACCGTGGGAATGCAACGGCGCCGGAAGTGCTCGTCCGCTTGGACCCCGACGCTGGCGCAGTCAGGGACGCCGTTCTGGTCGACTTGGACGGGGTTGGGCACAACATCGTGATCGCAGGTGTCGCGAACGCGATCAACGGGGAGTGCGTATTCGCGTTCGACACGCAAGGCAACCAGTTGTGGGGCCGCGACCTCTCCTCGAAACTGGATTGGCTCGACCGCGAAGTTTCGCGCCCGTTCCAGTGCATGGATCTTCTGGCGGCGGACGTGGATGGTGTTCCCGGCGATGAGGTGATCGTCGTTGCATCCGACACGCAGGACTACCCTGCCCGAGTCTCACAGATCGACCCCGCAAACGGAAGCCCTGGTGCGACCTTCTGGCACTTGGGAGACATCAACGAGATACGTCTGCTGAGAGACTTCTTCGCCGAGGGCAGGCACGCCATCCTCGCGCGGGGCAAGAACAACAAACTCGATGGATACGGTCTGCCTTCGCCTGAGAGGCCCTACCGGTGCAGTCCCGGCGAAGATCAACCGCTAACGGACTACGACATGGTTGGGTGTGTCATGATCCTCGACCCGTCAAATCTCGAAGGAAGCGGACCGCCCCGTGGGAAGCTCCCGCCCGGCATTCCCTCGAGGCCACCCTCTGCGTACGCGTTCCTTGACCTGAGACCGGCTTGCGCTGTACCGAAAGGGCTGCGCTCGGATGCGGGATCTTATGCCGACATGGCCGATGACCTCGTACAGTTCAAGCGCATTTGTGAGGCGGAGTATGATTCCATCCTCCACGGTGGTCCCCTCCTAACGCTCGAGGTCTCCAGGCGAATGCCACTTGATCGGGAATCAGGCCGAACCGATCCGAAACTACTTTCTACGAAAGACGGCGGCCAACCAAGTGCGACAACCAGTCGCGATATGGAACTCCCCGAAGGCTGGGTGCAGCGCGGCGGGGCAAGACTCACCGTCGACCGGAATCTCGTGCCGCTCAGCATAACGCCCACAACGGGCGAGCCGATCGGCACCGACAAGCAATACTGGCGCGACCGCTGGCACGTGATCATCCAAGACGGCCGGTACGTCGAAGAGTAGCGGCCTACCTGATTCAGATTCGACTTTCTACGAAGAGCCCGGGCGGTGAACCGATTCACCGCCCGGGCGAGAATGATCAAACAGTACGCTCACCAAGGCGCTATCCGGAATGCCGTGGCCTAGTCATCGTCATCCTCGCTATCATCATCTCCGTCTTCGCTGTCTGAATCCCCGTCGTCGCCATCTGAGTCGCCGTCCGAGTCGTCGTCATCTTCGGACGTGCATAGCTCAACCTCACAGGTAGCCTCGTTGCCGCACTCGTCCGCAGCGGTGACAACCAGTGTGGCCATGTCTGTCTTGATCTCGAAGATCTCATCCTCGAAGTCGAGCTGGAGCTGGCATTCATCATGCTCCCTGCACTTGACCTTGATGATTTGGCCGTCGGTTGTTGGCAGGGGGCAGCATGCCGTTTCGGTCGCAGCCGAGCCCGTCACCTCCCCACAATCATCCCAGGCATCGTACTCAATCAACATGCGATGTCCGTTCAATTCCGTGGCCGAGCAGGTAACCACCGGTGGTTGTGTATCAGCGATCAATACGGGCGCAGTGCAGGTGGCCGTTCCGCCATTGCCGTCGTCAACAATGAGTGTCACGCCGCAGGCCATGCTGCACTCGGCGCCGATATCGGCGGTCAGCGTCGGCGATGGACTCATTCGGTCATCGAAGGACCACGCGGGGCAATCGGTAGACCACCAGTAACTAAGAACATCGCCATCCGGATCGGTCGAACCCATGCCGTTGAGCGGAACCGACGTTGTGCCACCCGCGCATTCACCAGTGTAGGGACCGTTGGCGTCGCAGACGGGAGGCCGATTCGCGCAAGCATCCCCGATGCCGTCGCCATCGGAATCAGCCTGATCGGCATTCGGCACATCCGGGCAATTGTCGCAATCGTCGATCACGCCGTCACCGTCCGCGTCGAGTTCGCACTCATCAGGAATCCCGTTGTCGTCGCAGTCCGGCGACCAGTCGAGCATCGTGTCGAAACGCAGCAACTCGTTGCTGGCATGGGGAGAGAAGTAGACGTACTGACCGTCAAACGCCCCTCCAATGTAGCCGTGCGGGTTGTTGCCGATACCGTGGTCCCTGGGGTCGAATAGGGACCAGGATGATGCCGCGCCAAAGCCCGATGCCGTATCGTATCGCAGCACTTCGCTGTGGCGAACGTTCGGCTGGTTCCGGTACGGCACAAAGTAGACGAAACGCCCATCGAAGACCGCTTCCTGGAAGCCGTCGGGATCGTACGCCGCCGCATCGTAGTAGACGGCCCCAGGGTCAAACGCGGACCATGATGAAGCGGTGGAGAAGTCGTTGCTCGTGTCGTAGCGCAACACCTCTCCGTGTGGGGCGCCGTACTGATCGTGACGATAGGGTACGAAGTAGACATGCCGGCCATCGAAGGCTCCACCTTGGTACCCGCTGGGGTTATTTCCTACACTGTTGGCGACCGCGTCAAAAGTGAGCCACGATGCGGCAGCAGTGAAAGGCGCATTCGTGTCGTAGCGCAGGACGGTGCCATCGCGCTCGGGTGCGAAGTAGATGTATGGCGCTGCGAACACGGCGCCCGTGGAGTGGCCTCCGCTGGGGCCTGGATCGTACGTATCCCACGAAGATGCCGCCGTGAAGACTCCGCTCGTATCGTACCGCAACACATTTCCGTAGGACCGCGGAATGAAGTAGACGAATCGGTGAACGTCGTCATACACCGCACCATCAAACTCGCGGAGATTGGCCCCCACGCCGTTAGCGCCGGGGACATAGGTGGTCCAGGAAGATGCGTCGGTGAAAGTGCCCTGCGTATCGTGGCGCGTCACCGTGCCATTACCACCTCCGGATGGCGTGAAGTAGATGTAACGGCCGTCGAACGCGAAGCCGTGAGCCGGCGTTGGGACAGCGGAGTCGTGTTTCATCCACGAAGATGGGTCTGCCGGATCCCCGTCAATCTCGTAACGCACCACTTCAGGAGGGTTCCCGTCGCACATGAAGTAGAGGTGTCGGTCCGCGATAACGGCGCCCGCCCCATGACACATACCGAGGTCGAACGAGAACGGCGCGAACGTCGCCCAGGCGGCCGGATCTTCGAAGCCCGCGCCCAGATTGGCGATCTCCTCATCATCCGGAACGCCGTTGTCGTTGCAGTCACCTTCGACCTGCACGACGACATTGTCGAGTCCCCAGCTTTCGTCCGCCAGCGTCTGCAAGCCGAGCGAGTAAAATCTCAAGGACACCGAGGGGTCGGAGTGCGAGAAGGTCCGGCTGAATCGATACACGGTATCGCCGTAATCCTGCAGGCTGTATCCCAGCGTGTCGATCTCGGCCGCCCCGGTTTCGTAGGGGTTGCTTCCACCGGGATAGGCATCGGGGTAGGCCTGCGGGTTGCTGTCAGCGCCGTTGCAGAAAGTGGTTTCGAAAGCCGCGATGCCACCAGCGAAGTAGTACCCCCAACGGTCGGGTCCGTAGACACTGATGACACCGTTCCCGTCCCAGGAGCGAATGATGTACAGGTCGAAGGATACGGTAATCTCATAATGCGGCGGCAGTGCGGAAAGCGTTAGCACCGACGTGCCGTCGCCCCCGAGCTGGCCGAGGAATCGGTCGGCTGGATGAGAGACGGTGCCCGGTGTCACGTCGGTCACGCTGGTCGTCCACTCGATCAATGGATCGGAGAGTGCCTCAAAGTCATTTGAGTAGACTTCGATGCCTCCGACTGCCGGGGCAGCAATTAGGAACAGCAAGGTCATGGCTCGGCCAACAGCGCCAAGCCGGCCAACGCACCGACCGCCCGCTTGGCAAGTGGTTCGAGTCTGCACGTCGTTACGCCAACGCCCTTCGGCAACGACCTGCTCGATCCCGTCGGTGATGGAGCATCTCATGGTGTGCGCGATCATGGATGCCGGCGAGCCCGAAGGGCCGCGCAACGGTGCTACTTGCCCGGTTGTCTTTTCAGATAACATTTCCGTCTCCTTGATAAAACTGGTTACTGTCGTGTCCGCGGAGGAGCGACCGGAATCGATGCCCCGTCGAGTCCTCCACACTGCAAGCGACGTCTGCGCAGAAAGTCGTCGCGAGAACTGAGAAAACTGTGAATTTCGTTAACGTGCAGGAGTCTGCGGCGGGTCCGTCAATGGTGCGTGAGATAACGCGTGATGGAGACCATCGACGCGCGGAGCGATCGGAGTGCTCGGCCGCACAGGGAGTGAATTGCTGTTTCGCTTTTGCCCAGGAGGCCGGCGATCTCGGGGATCGCCTTGCCTTCGAGGAATCTCAGTCCCACCACCTCGCGCTGCTCGTCAGTCAGACGGGCCAGACTTGAAAGCACCGCCGCGACAGCCTCGCCACGCGCGGCGTCCCGGCTCGGCGTGTCGTCGTGGGCGCTCAAGCGATTCGCGAGGTCCAGGTACGACCCGCTACCCCGCGTGGAGTCGTGGACTTCTCGTCCGACATCGCGCTTGCGGCGGCCTAGGGCGCGCTGGCGGTCCTTGAGATCGTTGAGCGTGATACGCTCCAGCCACTTGTAGAATCCCCCGGGGCTGTCGAAGGTGCGTCCGGCGATTGTCTTGAACGCGGCTGCGTAGGATTCCTGCAACACGTCCTCCGGATCAAGGTGCCGTCGCATCTCGGGGGCGATCCGTCGGTCCACAGCCGCCCGCAACGCGGGGTGGTACGATACGATCAGTTGCTGCAGCGCATCCTTATCGCCATCGACGGCTTGCCTGATGCGGGCGGACCGGGCCTCTTCGTTCATGTCCCGAATCATACCAAGAAACGGAGAGAGTTGTCAGTTTTCAGTTGTCAGTCGTCCCTGAAACCAACAACTGACAACTAACCCAAGTTGAACAGTTACGGAGTTTGAACGGCCCGGAGGATAGCGCCATGGCCGTTTTGGGGTAGAAGTCGTGACTACATTTGGGTGACCTTGTCGATTCGACGCAAACGCTGGGGTAGCGTGAGGCCGAGGCGGTT
>JAJDDU010000003.1 GCA_029260155.1 Phycisphaerae bacterium
CGGTGCTATACTACCTGCGGACATCGTGCTTCTCCTTCCAGGCCAAACGGAGTTCGTCAAAACACCCGATTAGCCTACGGAGAGCCGATGTCCTTGTCTTTCAAGGGGTTAGGTCAGTAACTTTTTGGGAGGAGAACCAAATAATCAACCACCAACTGCTTCCGCTACGGGCTCAGAACTTTGGGTTCACCACCTTCCGAAGAGTGGCTCTGTCGAGCATAGCCTCAGCCTGCAACGGCTTCAGACGAGCTTTTTCACGCTCCAGTTCCTTCATCCGCATGGCCTGGTTGGCCTTCATGCCACCCAACTCCGGACGCTACCGGCAGTCGTAGAATCCGCGACGCCAATTCGGCTTCAGGCCGTCGCGGTCAGCACGGAGCTCGCTGTTAACGATTGGACAGCGCGACCTGGAAGGCGCCGAAGTCAAGCAGGTCTATATCGGTGTCGCAATCGAAATCTCCAGCCTCGCAGCCCGATCCAGTAGAACCGCCAGGGGCCACAGAGCATTTGTAGAACTCTTCGTAATCGAGCAGGTCTACCGTTGAATCGTCATTAAAGTCGCCCAGTTCACAGTCGTCGATGATGCCGTTAGCGTTGCAGTCGACGCTGTCAGACTCGCAAGTGCCGCAGTCATAGGTTTCGACAGCGTCGACACAGGTCTCATCCCAGTATTTGGAGCAGCAACCAGGAAGTATTTTACAGACACACGCCTCGATGTCTGGGTCACTGCATCCCGCGCCCTCACCCCATACGCAGCAATCGTGAATGGGTTGGAGCACATCGCACGCGTCGGGGATGCCGTTGATGTTGCAGTCATCGAAGCCGAATTCGCACCAGTCGTCCACGTGGTTGTCGTTGCACTCGCTTCCCGCTCTGCCGTGCAGTGCGATCGCGTCGACGGATTCAAAGTCGAGGGGGTATTGGTCGGTGTCGATATGGACCTTGACGCCCGTCACGAGATAGCTCGTGATTGGCCAGTTTGCCTCAAAGTCTACATGCGCTCCCTGGGTCGTATCGATTCCTTGCCAAATGGTGCGTGGAACACCATTCGTGTCCAATAGGTCTACCTGGAATACTATTCCGCCGCCACCCGCCTCGCGGATGGTCACGCCGGTGGCGTAGACCAGCGCGTGGTAGCCGACGGTGATGAACTCCAGCGTACCGTTTTGTGCGGCCGGTGCCCAGGGAATCGTGTCGGGCGGTCCCAAGATCTCGATGGCCGCGCCTATGCCGGAGCCAGACTCATTTATCTCGCTGCTGAAATCGATCAAATAGTCGGCCCACTGATCGGTCATCGCTCCGAGCGGAGCAAGGTCGCAGTCATCGGGGATACCGTTGGCGTTGCAGTCGTCGATTCCGCCTTCGCAACTGTCGCAGTTATAGGTTTCGACAGCGTCGACACACGTGTCGTCCCAAGACTTGGAGCAGCAACCCGGAAGCATCTTGCAGACACACGCCTCGATGTACGGATCACTACAACCAGCGCCCTCGCCCATTTCGCAGCAGTCATGAGTGGGCTGTAGCAAGTCGCACGCGTCGGGTATCCCATTGCCGTTGCAGTCGAAGCTTTCGGATTCGCACCAGTCGTTCGTGCCGTTGTTGTTGCAGTCGGTGCCCGCCAGGCCGTGTAGCTGAATCGCGTCAATCGTTTCGCGGGCTCCCGCGTTGTGATCGGTGTCTACATGGACCCTAACACCCTTGACCTCATAGCCGGTGATCGGCCAGGTCAGCTCGACATCAACACCGCAACAGATGCCGCCCGGATCGGTGCCCTGCCATACAGCGTGTAACACATCGTTCATGTCCACCACGTCCACTTGATAAACAAACCCGGGGCTTAAGTACTCCCGAATCGTGACCCCGGTGGCATAAACAGGGGTCGGGTACCCAAGTGTCAGGAATTCAAGGGAACCATTTACGGGAAATGGCCCCCAACTGACTCCGCCGTCCGGTTCTCCAAGGGCATTCACGGCCTCGCCGGCTCCTACGACCTCGCTGCTGAAGTCGATTACTTCCGAGGCCCATTGATCGGTCATCGTGCCGAGCGGGGCGATGTCGCAGTCGTCGGGAATGTCGTTGGCGTTGCAGTCGAGGTCAGTCGGTTGACATGTGCTGCAGCCGAAGCCCTCCACGGCATCGGCACAGATCTGGTCCCATCCTTCGCAGCAATGTGGCCAGATCTGACAGACACAGGCATGGACTGCCTCGTCATTGCAGCCCCCCACTTCACAGCAATTGTGATGCGAGGGATTCGCGTCGCAATAGTCGGGAGTTCCGTTGGCGTTACAGTCGGTGAGGCCAAACTCACACCAGTCCACCAATCCGTTGCTGTTACAGTCGCTGGCGAGCCGCCCATGCAGCGCGATCGCATCAATAGATTCATGAAGAGAAGGCGCGTGGTCGGTGTCCACATAGACCTTGACGCCCTTAACAGCAAAACTCGTGATCGGCCAGGACACTTCGAAGTCCGCAGGCTCTCCCGGCGGCGTCGGATCGACCCCCTGCCACGCAGTATGCAGGACGTCGTTCGTGTCCAACAAATCCACTTGATAGACCATCCCCTGCCCCTGCAGTTCTCGGATGGTCACTCCGGTGGCGTATGCGTATGCCGAATAGCCCACAGTAATGGACTCTTGCGTTCCGTCTACGGGGAACGGCGCCCATGGATTATCATCCGGCTCACCGAGGGTATTGAACGATCTACCATAGTCTTCGTAATCCTCAGACTCGCTGCTGAAGCCGATCACTTCCGAAGCCCATTGATCCATCATCGTGCCCAATGGAGCGACGTCGCAGTCATCGGGGATTCCGTTGGCGTTGCAATCGGTGCTCCCGGCCGCGATG
>JAJDDU010000021.1 GCA_029260155.1 Phycisphaerae bacterium
AGCAAACTGGAAGGCGCCAACAACAAGATCAAAGTCATCAAACGCATCGCCTACGGCTTCCACGATCTCGAATACTTCGCACTCAAAGTCAAACAGGCTCTACCGGGACGTTTCTCCAGTAACTAATTCGGAGGAGAACCCTTTTTGTTTTCGTTGGTAAGACTGGCCACTACGCCACTCCTTGCCGCAGGGTCGGTCCCTACGAAAAGTGTCAATAGCGTATTGACCATGGGGCCGCCCACCGACTGAGCGGCCTGTTTGGTCGGAGCGTTTCAGGGTGTGATTTCTTTGCAACTCCCCACTATAGTCCCCACTTTTTGGGGGTGCCTCCGCAAGCCCTGTATTGACAAGGGCTTACGAATTGGAGGCGGGGGGAATCGAATTCCGTGTCCCCCTGTTTCGTAAGTCCTGATTTGACAACAATTTAACTCATAACCTCCGGTAGATGCTTCGGTTACGAACAGACTCAACAAGACCACTCTTGACCGTTGCAGCCGTTTGTAGACCGCATTTACTGGGGACTGACTGGGGACTCACGCAGCCCGAGCGGCGAGAACTCGCGCACAAAAGTGCAGAATGTCTTGGCGGACCGCCCTGCGGGCTGCCCCGACTCCAGGTGAGCACGAATGGGAATCTGGACATCGTCCGTCTGAAAACCCGCCCTTGACACGGACACGTTCGTGGAAGTTTTCAGGAGGGACAGGAGTACGCCTCTATTAGAATACGCGGACCCGGGCCGTGCTCCGACGAGACGTATGAGTGGGGTCCGCCTCTTCGAGTTCGGCGCCGTTCAGCACCCGGTTCGGTGCCATGTCCTCGACGGTGTAATGAAATGTGCGCCATCCGTGGAACCCCGACGACGGCGTGAATAACAAGAACGCAGCGTCCGACTGGGATGGATCGTCCCCGGGGTTGACCACCTCGATCGTGCCGTAGGAGCGCTCGATGATATCCGGTTGGCCGTCTTCGAGATCGATGTCGCGCCCGGCAACGCGAACGAAACGAAGCCCGTCGTCGTCCGGATCAAAGTCGTTGGCCAGTGCGTCGATGACGCTAGTCTGACCGGACGACACATTGCTGTGGTCGTTGCGCGCCCGGGGCCGGTGGTTAATCTCGTAGGCGATGATGCCGCCCGAGGGGTCGTTCTGCCCGCCCGAGGGGACGTACACCATCCCGTTAGCGATCACGCTGCCGCCGTTCATCGCGGCGTGGTGCGGCTTGCCCAAACCTAGGTCGAACACCCCGTCGAGATCGTCGGTCTGGTCGACGAACAGCGTGTCGCCGTCCCGCGCATCAAGCACAAAGAGCCGCCCCGACGACGTCGTTACAAAGATCAGATGACGCGTCACGGACACGTGACGTAACGCCGCGCCCGCGGGCAATTCGACGTAGTCCGCTCCGCCCGACCGATGCCACAACGAATGACCGTTCGATGCCCTCAATGCGTACACTTTCACGCGCATCCCGGTCGCGGGATCGTCGTCATCCTCCGTGTCTTCGACGTCCGCCCAGAACGCGGGACTGAACGTCGCGAAGAACGCGTTCGGGTGCAAGCCGGTATCCAGCGACGTCCCGAATTGCGCATCCGAGAACCCGTCGTCGATCCCCTCGAAGCCCGCGACGTAAATCACGCCATTCGCGACCGCGGCTCCTGCCTGAATGCCGCCAATGCCGGTCGGTTGGCTAATCTGGCGTTCCCAGATGGTGTCGCCGCTGTCGCGTTCCACTACGCGAAAGAGCCCGCCCTTGCTTCCGTTGCCGGCTAGGTCGCGCCAGTGTCCCTGGACCTTCGCCTTAAAGAGGATCGGCGGGGAGAGAACGTCCGCGTCGCGCGGACCGTCCGGGTTATTCGGGCCCGTGGACACCGGCTCGTTGAGATTGAAAACGTCGCCGGTGTGATACTGGCTCGTCCAGGCGAACGCGCCGGTCTCGAAATCGATGGCGTATAGCGAGTCACTCCGATCAACGTAGCCTTCCGGCGCCAAATCAGGATCGGGATAGCCTTCGTACGGAACGGAGGTGTTCTGACCGGTGCCCCCGAAGATGTAGCCGCGCTGAAAATCGACCGCCAGACCGGCGCCCGCGGAGACGCCCGTACCGTACGGGTCGCCGGTCGCCGGATCAATGTCGATCGTTGGAGTGCGCCACACCTCGACCGGCTGTGCGGGATCGGAGACTTCATACGCGATCGACAGGCCGATCTCGCCGCCTTGCAGGAGCGCGTCGTTCACGATGACGTTGACGCTTGCGATGAGGATCGCTCCGTCCGATGTTTCCACAATGACGGGGTCGCCCAGAACCGACGTCAGCGGCATGTCCGGAACGAGTTGGAACGGGTCAATTTCCTGCGTGCTCGGATCGAAGTCCACCTCCGCCCCACCGTCGCGCTCCACCAGATGCACCTGGCCGTAGAATGAACCGATCAGCCACACATGCGTGTCCGTCACCACCGGAGCAGTGTAGAACAGCTCCGGGGCAGCCGGCGGATCGCCCATCTCGAAATCCGGGTCCACCAGCGTCGTCGTCCAGTGATCGTTCGCGTCCAAGATCGCCCCGCTGCGGGCGTCACGTGCAAACAACGTTCCCAATGCATCTACGTAGTAGATGGTCCCGTTGCGAACAATCGGCGACGCCACCACCCCGACCACCGGACTCGGAAAGACCAGTCCCAGCGCGCCCTCCAGGGCGAACCCGGTCGGAGCCGGCTCGGAGACCATCGTGTCGTCGTTGAATGTTTCCCACGCCCGCCTCATGTACCGCGCATTGTGCGTGTTGAACCCGAACGCGAAGGGATTGAAGTTCGAGTTCCTGTAATCATGTGAGTACAGCGGCCAGTCGGAACCGGACGCGGGCGCGACACCGCCCGCCGGCGGCATCAGTCCCAACATGCCCGCCGCGATCATTCCCGTGCAACGAATTCGTGTCCAACGTCGTGCAAGTGATTTCATTCTGCTTTCTCCTCGAGGTGTCCGCGCGTACCACAACTACCAGCAATGAGACGTGCCCGCCGACTTACCCGGTCTACCACGATCCAGACCGGTGGCGTCCGTCCACGTCGATGAAGCCCCGGAGTCGATGCGATACCCAACGGACGCTTCAACACCCCGTTGGTCGGCTCAGCCCGAAAGTCCTTGCAGCCAAAATAACCTGACCACGCCGAACCTCCCACGGCGAGCGGCACAGTATCTGGGCGATCTTGAGCCTCCCCAGAGCCGGGCACAGGATCTTGAAACGCTGTACGGTGTGGCGCACCAACTCCGGGAATTCGTTGACTGGCTCGCGAATCTGCACGAGGGCATCTGAGCCTTCCTCGTCAATGCATTTCATCCAGAATGCGATGGTGGCCGCGGTTACCAGGAATGCATCGGCTGTCTGCTTCGCGGACCAAGCCCGTGCAGCGCGCAACTCAAGAATGGCCATACGCTCGATGGGTGCGTAATGTGGCCGTTTGTGCGGAGCGCATGCACGGCTTAACCGTGCTCGACCAGAAGTTTTTGCTCCAGCTCCCAGCTCGACCCGTTGAACCGACACCGTTGACCGAGCCGGACGCGGCCCTGAGGTCATCGTCGTTGACTGATCCCACCACGACGAGCCGCTCCGCCACGCTCTATACATGCGTCAACCGCCGGCAAAGGCCTGCTGGAAACTTCCGAAGTCACCGAAGTCGACGTCATCGTCGAGGTCGAAGTCAAACGCTCCACAGCCTTCGCCGTAGGGGTCCGACTCCGGGCCGGTCACGCATCCAGTCCAGGCGGCAAAGTCATCGAGGTCCACGTCATCATCGTCGTCGTAGTCGCCATTGTGGGAGCAAGTGCCGAAGATCCGTAGACCTGTTACCCCATCAGCGACATAGACTCGACCAGTGCCAAGTGCAACGGCAAGGGCGTCCCCGGGCGTGTTGATGAAGTCATCGCTCGTCGGGTTAGTCGGACTCGAGACGTCCAGTATGCGTACGCCCTCGCCGGAGTCCGTGACGTATGCTTTGTCGTTTTCGACGACAACACGCCCGGGAGTCAGGCCGGCCTCGTAATAGACGCCGATCACATGTGGAGCCATTGGGTTGCTGACGTCCACGATCCGCACCCTGTCGTTGAAGAAATCAGTGAGATAGGCCAAATCGTCGAGAACGAACACGCCGAACGCGCTGCCGACGCTACTGAGGTGGCCCACCTGATTCGGATTCCTGGGGTCCGAGATGTCGTATATGAACATCCCCGCGATGTCGGCGGCAATGTAGGCGTATGCGCCGTCCGCGCACACATCCTGCACGAATGACGATGCGACGGGTATGAACGCGACCTCGTGCGGATCGGATCGATCCGATACGTCCACGACGCGCACACCGGCCTGCAGATCCGTCACGTAGGCATAATCCCCCTGCACTGAGAGCCGACGGGCATAATCGAATCCGTCTTCGGCTCCGGTCTCCACCGGATTGAACGGATCAGAGACGTTCACCACCCGAAGCCCGCTGGCCCGCGCCGCAGCGTAGGCGAAGCCATCGGCCACTTCTACGTCAAGGGCGATGTCCGGGAATCCGACCGCAGCGACCCTGGCGGGCTGTGACGCTTCATCGACGTTGAGTACCAGGAGTCCCGCTCCGACGCCGCCGGCAGTGGCCAGGTACGCATATCCGTTGGCCGCATCCGTGCCGTAGACCGAGCCGCCTAGCGCTCCAAACTCGGCCGTCTGAACCGGATTGTCGGGATCTGAGAAATCGATGATCCGGGAAGAGCTGCCACTAGCGGTGTACCCGTAGTCGCCGCTGAAGATCAGGCGGCTGGCGTGCCCTTCCGCGAACGTTCCCGTTTCCGTCAATTGAACCGGATCGGTGGCGTCGAACATCGTGATTCCGGCAAACGGATCAACGGCGTAGGCCATGTCGCCGGAGAAGGCAACCTCCCGAACGTTGCCGGTAAGGCTGTAGGTGGCCAGCGTCGGAAGAAACTCGGAAATAGGACTGCCCACGATGTCGATCACGACGAAATCAGAGACAGAGGTATCGCCCAGGTAGCCGTAGGCGCCGCGAACGAAGATCCTTGTGCCGTAGTTGAGGGAAACCTTTAGCCCGTGCAAGGAGCCGTCAGGGAAGATGGCGAATTTGACCATCCGGTTGCCGGCCGAGTAGAGGAACCCGTCGGCGATGAACACGTCGGCCGAGAAGGACATTCCCAGCGCCCCGTTGAACCCGGCCGTATACATCTTGCCAGGGTCGCTGACGTCGACCCATTGCACGAAGCCGAAGTCCGCGGAGATATAGGCAAAGTTGCCCCGCACATGCACGGCCCGCGCAGGCACCGGAACACTGAAGTAGGTCAGATCGTGCGTTCCGAGTTGAGACGGGGCGCTGGCGTTCTGCAGGTCCCACACTTCGAGCCCGCCCTCATCGGCCGCAATGTAGAGGCGCTGATTCGACGGCGTGTAGTACAGGTCCAGGACCAGCCCCTGCGTCTGTATCGTGTCGGAGAGTAGCGCCGGCGCGAAGGGATCCGCCACGTCCCAAACCAGCACGGCGCCACCGGAGCCTGAAAACAGAATCTGCCGTGATTCGTCCTGCGCAACAGCGTAGGTGGCCCCGAAGGACCAGAATCCACACGACTCGGACGGCTGGGCACCGGCACTCTGCGCGAGCGCCGCCATCGCGAGAGTCGCCATCCCGACCGCGCGCGGTCCGGGACCGCAGGCACGGGACACCGGCCCGGATCTTAGTTGCCTAGTCATATCCTTGCTCCTTCCGATGCACCGTATTCGATCCCCCCGCAGTGCCAGCGCTCGCCGCACCATAAATTAGTCGCGCCGCCGTGGTGATCCTTACACGCCGCGATCGACTGGCTGCTCCCCGTGCAAACAAAACGCTTCCGTGTTCGTATCGGCGATGGTGCCTTCATACGACAGGGTCAGGCTGGGCGAACCGGTGATTGGCCGTGCTGTGGCGGTCATCGACGTTGCGCTCCGTCGCCGACAATCTTCTTTAAGTAGCTGCATGAATCCTGCCTCGATTCTACTTAGCTCGTCCACTGGTTGCCACCGTTTGGGGGGCGCATCGCATCAGAATGTGGTCGATGTTTCGACCGTCCTTTCGCTCGCCATTGCCCAGCTTGGCGAACGAGTGCGTTACATCCCGATGCACTGACGCCCTGCGGCGGCGGCGCTCCCCGGCGAGGACCACGGCCCCGATGGCCAGCACGGTCATGGTGGCCGGCTCCGGCACAACCGTGATGCGGGCGACATCCAGGCCAAAGAAGTCGGCTTCTGCGCCGATGTCTCCGATACCCAGGATTCCGGCGTGCGGTATGGTGATCACGCCGAACTCGTCGGGGCGCCGATGTTCTCGACGATGTCCAACAAATGCACCCGCCCCGCCATTACGTCCCATACCATCGGACCGCGTGTCGAAACAAGGAGACCACGCCTGGGTGTCATCGCGGCCGTGTGCGGCTGCTACCGCCCGAGCGCCGGGGAAGCAGCCGCATGCGTACGGCCGCCATGAGTAATCTAAGTGTGTCGGCGTCTGAGCGCCACGGCCAATCCGACAACCGCCAGCACCAAGCAGCCCGGTTCCGGAACGATGTTGATGGTCGCCACGAGCTCGCCCGGCATCAGCGCATTGGTGAGCGTTCCGATCGGGGTCTCCATGCCGACGATCGACGCGAGGTAACCCTCCACGCCGGGAACGTCGAACAGCGGGGTCACGACGCCATCCTCGGACATGCCCATCGTCGCGTCCTGCCCGACAATGAAGGCCGGTCCGTTCATGATGTCGTTCACCTCCGTGCCCGCGTCCCACACGTCGTCGCTGTACACCTCGATGGTCAACGGGCCGAGGAAGTTGCCGCCGCCATCGAAGACCTCATAGCCCAACGGGTTGTCGTTGCCGAGGAAGAAGTCGTTCGAGGGCACCAGCATCGACGCGAAGCTGAAGAAGCGGTTGACCGAGGCGTCGCCGACGTCGAACATCATGGATCCGCTCTCACCCGGAATGAACGGCGGCGGTGCGTCGGGCGACGGCACCATGCCGTCCACCCCGCTCGCCCCGCTGGACGCGAATTCACCCGAAAGCACGGACGCGTTGGCCAATTCCGCCACCGCCTCGATCCCGGGGGACGCGGCCGAGCCGCTGTCAAACGCATCGAAGGTGCCGTCGTGAAACGCGACCCAAGGCGGCGAAAACGTGAATCCGCCGCTCGGCTGGTTGTTGGTGATCTCGACGGTCACGTTTTCCGCCGTCGCCGTCACGGGCAGCACCACCAGAGCCAACAGCGCCGCAAACCCTTGCCATGTCATAAGTCTCTCTCCTTTCACTTCCTGTGTGCAAACACCGGGCTACGCTGCCCGGCGTTGAACACCCATCGTCCCGGACGCACCAAGCCCGACCTGCGCGCCACACGGCTTCTGCCCTCCATGACGAGCAGTAATGCACAGACTTAACCTTACCATGCTCCATGACGAGCGTCGCTCAGTCTTTCACGTTCTTACGTATTTGCTCCTGTGCTTGGCAGATGGTGCGCTCGCGGAATCGCGACGGTGGCATGCCAAATTCCCGCTGGAATGCCCTCGTGAAATGACTCTGGCTGGCGAAGCCCAGCTCGAGAGCCAGATTTACCAAATCGGGATTCTGGTCCGCCAGCGGCTCCAGGCTAGCCACCAGGCGCAGCCGGTTGAGGTAGCGGTGGATCGGCAGGCTGGTTTCCTGCTTGAACAACCAGCACAGATGGCTGGGAGCACTATGTACGAATGCGGCGACTGCCCTGAGCGATTGTGTTTCCGGATAGTGGGTGCCGAGGAGTTCCTTTACGGCGAAAGTCAGCTCGGCGTGAGCTCGGGCGGTGTTTGGCCGAACCGGCCGCCGGCGCCGAAAATGGAACTGGAAACCCGACTCAACCACTCGCCGGGCCAGCGTGAGCCCCGTTCTCTCGATCGTGGGCGAGTCCTCGCGCTTCGCCAATTGAACTAGCGACAGCATCGTATAGTGGCCGATGGCCATCTCCTGGTCATTCGGACAATCATGGAACGGGAAAAGCCCGTCGGGCCGATCCGGGGTCGCCGTTTCGTGTGGCCTCATCATCGGAGTGATGACGCCTGGTTCGAGCAACAGGGCCGTGCAGGCGCAGTCCACGCGAGCGGGATGCGTCATTCGGTATGGCTCGCCTGCATCGATGAACACAATCGTGTTCGGATCACACACAACTTTGGACTGACCGTGATGCATTACAAACATGCCGCTGCGTTGCAACAAGATCTGCACCTGAGGTGAGCGATATTCTGGTGTCGTCTGCCTATCATTCCCCCGCCACTGCAAATCCACGATTCGCAGTGTCGGGCTGCCGAAGAGCTGATTGACGGACAACTGAGTCGACATCGCCGATAGTTCTTGAACAGACAACGTTCGTTGCAGCGCGTGGTTAGCCCTCTTCTGATCGAGTGTGGGCGCCTTACGGCTCTCTCCTGTTGAGTTCGTATTCCGAACAACCATCTAGGTTCAGAATCCCCGTGCCGAGCTTCGATCGAGCGCTTATCCAGCGAGATCAACTGGCGATGCAACTCGTCGTGCCCAAGCAACGTGCTCGAAGCCGGGCTGGGGGAGATCCCGGGTCGCGGCGCCCCGTTCACCCATTAGTCGGTCCGGGGAGGAAGGCCTTACGCTGATTTTTCGGTTTGCCACGCGCCACGTCCAGCTACCCAGAACCGGCCGCTGGGCCGCTGGGCCGCTGTGGCCCACGGCAGAGCTTGTCCGGGATTCCTCATCGCATGCGGCCAGTGGATCGCGCTGCCTACACGGATGAGCTGATGTGGCGGGTGGCGCTGACCGTTGGAGCCGTTTGAAGACCGCATTCGCTGGGGACTGACTGGGGACAGTCAGGCGTGGGCACCGGGGGTCGACAGATTGGCCTTAGCCCAATTCTTGACAGAGTCCAGATCTGACCTATGATTCAACCATGTCAAAAGACCCGGCCACCCTCCTTCGCGAACACGGCGTCCAAGTCACGGCCCAGCGTTTGGCCACGCTGCGAGCGGTGTCCGGTCGGCCCCACGGCACGGCGGACGCCATCGCCGAGGACGTTCGCGGCGACATCGGTGCGATCTCCCGGCAGGCGGTGTACGACGCCCTCGGGATGCTTGTCGAGCAGGGTCTCATTCGGCGTATCCAGCCCGCCCGCTCGCCGGCTCTCTACGAGGACCGGGTCGATGACAACCACCATCACCTCATCTGCCGCACCTGCGGCAAGACGGTCGATGTCGACTGTGCCGTCGGCGAGACCCCCTGCTTGACTGCCGCGGCAGACTCGGGGTTCCTGATCGATGAGGCGGAGGTAATCTACTGGGGCACCTGCCCCGGATGTTCCGCGGCGGCGTCGGGGGTGGGAGACTAGACAACCACAAGACGGTATTTCGAAAACGGTTCGACCACCGTTCATTCCAA
>JAJDDU010000201.1 GCA_029260155.1 Phycisphaerae bacterium
GAGCGTGCAGAGGCCGACGCTCTGTCGCAAGACGTTCCCCCGAACCTCTTGCTCAACCGACTCTGCTGTGACGCAGGTCGCGCAGCACAATACCGCGGCGAACGCGCTCCACCGCACGCAGCACGCATCAAGAACAGTAGCCGGCTTCATTCTGCATTGACCAAGTGGATGGCGAGCGTCGAAGTGCGATCCGGGGCCTCGGGGTCACCCACCACCACGATGAATTCGCCGTGATTGAGCGAGAACTGGTCCACAAGATCGCCTTGCAGATCGCGCCATGGGAGGCTGCCCTCGACGAATGACTCGGACAGAAGGAGCGGCGTTATGCCGAAAGAGAGCGCCATTCGCCTGCAAGTCGCCGCGCAGGACGACAGGCTAACCAGCGGAGTTGCCGAGCGGTACATGCTCATCCATTGAGCCGTTCGCCCGCTACGGCACCAGACCGCAAGCAGGTTTGCTCCTAGATCGTGTGACACCAGCACGGCACTCCGCGCGACGGCGCATCGCGTTTCGTCCACCGTATGCCCGACGCGAAGCCACTCATCAACTGTCTCGTTTCGACGCATGCCCTGATCCACGCGAAACGTGCTGGCTTCGACGCAGATCTTATTCATCATAGAGACAGCCTCTGCGGGATAACGACCTACCGCCGTCTCCGCCGACAGCATCACCGCGTCCGCTCCTTCAAAAACTGCGTTGGCCACGTCGCTGACCTCTGCACGCGTCGGAACGGGCTGATCGACCATCGTGTGCAACATTTGCGTGGCCACGATCACCGGCTTGCCCATTTCCCGACATCGCCGCACGATCATCTTTTGCAACATCGGGATGCGGGATACATCCATCTCGACGCCAAGATCGCCCCGGGCAACCAGCACACCGTCCGAGACCTCGATGATGGTATCTAGCGCGTCTATCGCCTGTGGCGTTTCGATCTTCGAGATGATCGGGATGCGACTGCCAACACGCTCCAGCGCCGAACGCAAATAGACCACATCCTCCGCGCTACGCACGAAAGACAGAGCGAGAAAGTCGAAGTCGTTGGCCGCCGCCCAGGCCATGTCAGCGTGGTCTTTGTCCGTTACGGTCGACAGCGTAAGCTGAGAGTCGGGCACGTTGATGCCCTTTTGTGAGCCAATCGTCCCGCCAATTTCACACACGCACACGAGCCCATCGCTCGACTTCTCTTCGACACGCAGGCAAATGCTGCCGTCGTCGATAAGCACCCGATGCCCCACACGGATATCATCAACCAATGCCGGCGTGTTCGTACTGAAACGCGCAGCCGTACCCTCGATCGGAAACTGCACGATCAAGCAGCGATCACCAGGCCCGATATCAGCCGCGCTCGCATCGATCGACCCCGTCCGCACCTTGGGTCCGCAGAGATCCGCCATGCGGGCGATATGCACGCCCCGTTCCGCCGCAATATCCGTAAGTAGATCCAACGCACGCTTGTGCTCGGCGTGAGCACCGTGCGACATGTTGAAACGAATAACGTCTACCCCCTGGTCCACAATACGGGACAGGGTCTCGCGTGTGCTCGTTGCCGGGCCGATTGTAGCCACGATTTTCGTTGTACGCATAGCTGAACGCATCCTACAAGGACTCCCTTACCCTGTCGATTGGAAGGCCATTCCAGCAAATACAACCCCATAGGAACCTGGCTGTGGCGCTCCGCATTTCCCATGGCTTACTGAGTGCGTCGGCAGACCCAGCCGCCACGCACCACGAATTGCGTTTCCGTGAGAGAAACGCACGCATGCGAGGCGAAAATCGACGACCGGGCTGGAAATGACGCCACGCAGGATGTATAAGAACGGTGGGGCTGGACGATTCAACAAAAGGCGTCTTCGAAAACCGTTACGGGTGCGACGAAGACACGAGCGCGGGCGGCATGCTGACGGGCGGTGCGTGCCTGGGCTCTAGTGCCGCGCGGGAGGCTGAACCATCGCATCGCTAAAGCCACTCGGAATTGAGCAGATCCTGGCATGGGTGGACACGCACCATGCGCGCACCGGCCAGTGGCCAAACGCCCTAGACGGCACCATTGTCGGTGCACGCGGGGAAACGTGGATGCACGTCGATGGCGCACTGGCGCACGGGCGACGCGGATTGCCGGGTGGCATGTCCCTTGAGCAACTCCTCGTCAAGCACCGAGGCTTCCGCCCTGCCAAGCATGAAGCGAATCTCACCACGCAGCAGATCCTTGGCTGGGCCGACGCCTACCACATGCGTAACGGCGAATGGCCTAGCGCACAGTCCGGTGCGATTCCCCAGACATTGGGAGAATCATGGTACCGCATTCAAATCGCGCTGAAGCAAGGGCGACGTGGGTTGCCTGGGGGTTCGTCCTTGGCGCGGTTGTTGCAGCAAGAGCGAGACGTACGAAACAAATCCAACCTTCAGCGTCTCACCGTCAGGCAGATACTCAAGTGGGCAGACGCTCACCACAATCAGACCGGAAAGTGGCCTACGCGAGATTCGGGGGTCGTCCTGGACGGCGACGGAACGACATGGATGGCCATCCAGGACGCGCTCTACCTCGGCGGCCGCGGACTGCGCGGAGGGAACTCACTCGCACGCCTGCTCGGTGAACAACGCGACGTGCGTAACATCCAGAGGCTTCCCGATCTGCGCATTGCATCGATCCTCGAATGGGCCGACGTCCACCACGAACGGACCGGCGTTTGGCCGATACGCGAATCCGGCGAGATTGTGGACACCGGCGGAGAGAATTGGGGGAGCATCGACCACGCCCTTAAAGTCGGCAGCAGAGGACTGGAGGGAAAAACCACCCTCGCCAAGCTACTCGCCGAGCAGCGTGGGAAGCGAAACCTCCGCGACCTCCCCCCCCTGATCGAATCCGAGATTCGCACGTGGGCAGTGCAACATTTCGAACGCACCGGCCGATGGCCTTCCCAAACCACGGGCCCCATTCTTGACGCCCCAGGCGAAAAGTGGCGTAACGTCGACACCTCGCTCTACAAAGGCCTCCGAGGCCTGCCCGGCGGCTCCTCGCTCGCCCAGCTCCTCAAGGACAAGAAGAAACCCCGCCCCGTAGGCCGGAAGAAGAAGACTACATCTCAGTAACGAAACTACGCTCGTCGGGTGTCATGGAGTTCACGGACTGGGGCACCTTTCGCGGAGGATGTGAGCTGCTCGGCTACGGCGAGGCGCATCGCGGTTCGGATTACATCTACCCGCGATCGGCGGTGTTTCGTCGTGGCCACACAGGAGTCGGATGCCGTTCGTACGCGGAGTTCGAACGCGTGAGTTGGAGCGAGTAAACTGTCACCGCTTGATTTGAGCAGCCCTCCCAGGTAAGTTATGCATAAGGGACGTAACTTTTGGAACACGGGGCTCGAGTGGCAAAAGGGGAACCGTTGATGCCAAGCAGACGTTTTTACATGTCAGTGATTTTAGTCGCTGTCTCGATGTCGTTGATTGGTTGCGACTTGGGCACAGCAATCGACGCTCGCGGCGACGATGGGGCATCCATTTCCAATGGCGAGGAGGGGCTCGGTTTAGACGTGGGAGCAGAAGGCGATCAGTCGAGCGGCGGAGAGCAGCTTGATCCCACACCGAGTGAATCACCCGACACTACGGCCGACGACGCGCCCAATACTCAAGCTGGAGCTCCACCGGAACCCAGCGATGACGCCGTGTCGGACTTCGCGGTACTCGATGTTAATGCGGACTCTCCTCGCAGCCAGGAACTCGTTTCACCCCGCGACTACTTGGGACGGGTATCGGCCTGGTACTTCGGCCACTCGACGTGAGGTTACTGCAAGAGCCAGTTTGGCTTTCTCAACCAGATGCAGATCGAAATCGACTCGCAGAATGCAGTGCCAACGATTCAGATCCTCGGGGTCAACGGCCCTGGATTGGAGTCCGCCAACGGTG
The DNA here is from genome assembly GCA_029260155.1 of Phycisphaerae bacterium. GTDB lineage: Bacteria > Planctomycetota > Phycisphaerae > UBA1845 > UBA1845 > OFTM285. The sequence continues at coordinate 3,907 of JAJDDU010000201.1, forward strand.
GCATGACCGCCGGTCGGGTACTGCCCTGGTTGCAGCCGACGACCGACGAAGACGTTTGGACGCTGTGGCACGTCGAGTATCGGGATGTGATCATCCTCGATCCCGGCAATGGACCCGTGGGCACGTTCAACCTGACCGTCAATGATTTGTCCGACCCGGTGAACTACGCTTCCTTGAAGAATCGACTGCTCGAATTCGCTAACGAATGAGGCAGGTAGCCCGGTTGCCGACAGCCGAAATAGTCGAAGCTGAACAGGCCGTTTCGATGTTGCAAACACGACGCGAACGGCGTTGCAAGGCAAACGCCCATACAAAGGGAGCAGACGGTGTCGAACGAACCAAGCTACGTGTCACCGAGTACGGTCCGGAGTCTGTGGCAGGAATATCGCATCTTCTCTGACCGCCTGGAACTGGACACGCTCTACGGTTTGATCAGCATTCCGTTCGAGCAGGTCGAGACGATTGAGCTTCGCGAGTCCGATGTCGCCGGCCTGCTCAAGGGAGACCTGCAACTGCGGAACTTTCGCCCCGCGCTCAAACTGGATTGGGCAAACTTCCTCGAACATATCGTCATCGATAAGTCGGCAGGAGCATTTCGTCGTATCCTGATCACACCGGATGATCCGCCCGAGTTCAAGCAGTCGTTGGATGACGCCCTGACGACGTTTCGCGGCGATACGCATGCCTGATCGCCAGATGCCGTCACGGTGACCGGGCAATGGTGAGCGAGCGAACCGAGCAGCAGATGCTGAGAAGGCTGAGGAGCTAAACGGGTCAGGCCTGCTCTGTGGGGAACCTCTCGTTCAAGTAGTTGCGAGTGATTATGCATATCGATGTTGTCGAAAAGGGGACTCCAATGCGCATAGCAATCTATGTGATGATCTGCTGCATCTTGCAGGCCGGCTGCTTTCCTAACCCCTTCGCTTGCATCAGGAACCTCCGCGATTGGACCGTGGAAGGCAGAATCGTAGACGCAGTCACTGGAGAACCTGTCCCCGACCTCGATGTCGAAGTGTTCTTGTTGTTCCAAGTTGATGGCGCTGGAAACCGGGTGCTCCCTGTGACCCGTACGGACGCGGCCGGTCAGTTCATTGCGCGAGAGCTTTTTGGTGCATCGTGTGTGCGATGCCTACACCACGAGAGTTCCGCGGGGGCCACCGATGGGAGGTGGACCCCAGGCGTATCAGTCAGCGTTTTTCGCGAGGGTGAGTCCGTTCACGTGCCTGCGGGAGCGTACGCAGAAGACGCGGAATTCGAGATTGAGTTTTCAGATATTCCCGGGGGAGTCGCTATGGCCATTACGGTTCCCGAGATTTCGCTTCCACCCCCCGAGTTCCTCGGGGACGACCAGGTAGAGACATCGTTGGCAGAGTGAATCGTCGGACAGCATCATCAAATGCCTCCTCGGCTCCGCCCTCCGTGCCCGAGGACATTGGCAGCAATGCGGTGAGATCACGCTGTGCACGCTCACGCTCAGCGTCATGATCGTCTGGCATCAGATCCGAGGTTTTCTACAGAGTATTCCTGACACCTTCTCGCTTGTCCGGTGGTGCCGGCCTCGATTTCGCGTCCCAGGACGGGTGTTGGTCCAAGCGTGCCCGATTGCCCGATTCGGGATTTGGTGATATGGTGATTGCAGCTGCGAGGAGAGGTGTCCGAGTGGCTGAAGGAGCTGGTTTCGAAAACCAGTGTGCGGGTAACTGTACCGGGGGTTCGAATCCCTCCCTCTCCGTTTAGAGACC
>JAJDDU010000202.1 GCA_029260155.1 Phycisphaerae bacterium
TCCGCTTCATCATGCTGAAAGCTCTGCCCGGAAATTCGGCGGGGTGCCGTCTGACTATCAGTCCATACATGATTGGTTTGACGCCTCGAAAGAGCACCTCGCGCTCTTCACGCACCGAGCCATGCGCCACCATGCTCAAGGCCTGTTCGAGGCCGAACGTGTCTTCGGCCTGACCCTGACCAATAGCGCAGGTCGGGACATTCCCGTGCGCTGGATCGGCGAGCAGCACGTCCGCGAAGACTGCCAGGGCCGCATTCCGAGTATGGCGGACTGGCTGCGACGGATCCAGCCCGAGCCATGGATGGCCAATGGCCATATCGACCGACATGTCGGCTCCGAGCCCTGCGGCGACCCAAGGGTTGCCTGGGCCTCCGAGGTCGCAGCCGGTAGAACGGTTCTTGGCCTGAAGGATTGGATGGCGGCGCGCGCGACGCAAGCCACGCAAAGCGCCTGACAGCTCCCGGCTCTTTGTCAAACGAATGCTGCACGGAAGCCCGGTTGGAAGATCGGGCTTCTTGCGTCGTTTCCCCACCATTCTTTTTGAGGAGGATCGCATGACACTCGATGAAATCAAGGCGGCCGTCGATGCCGGCCAGACCGTGCATTGGGCCAATACCGGCTACGTTGTGCACAAAGACCGGCTCGGCCAGTACCTCATCACCTATCTGCCGAATGGTAGCTGCATCGGTCTGACCGACCGGGAAGGGCACCGGTTGAACGGAAAAGAGACGGATTTCTTCATCGCGCGGTCGGAGGACAGCGCGGAAAATCCGGGCAGCCAATCAAGACCAGACGGGCAGGGGAGGGGCGTAGCACGCGGAGGCGCGGGGGCATTCCCACTCGGACGGCAGCTCTGACCCGTGGGCGGGGCTGAAAGGAAAGCAGGCTTTCTGGTTTGTGATCCCAGGAGGGGTCGAGAAAGCAATCCCGGATGCGCTGGCAAGGACGTCAGGCACTGGCCAATCTGAAAGGAACCATCCCATGTTCGCAGGAACCCTCACCCGCAATGTCGAGACCGCAGCCGCTCAGTACACCGGCATGATCCACTCGACGCGCTTTGACATCGCCATCCAGTTGGAGGCGCGGGCCAAGATGTCCGAACGCAGCCCGGATTTTGACGTGACGGCAGTCAACAAATCCGGTCGCAAGGTGCGCATCGGCACGGCCTGGAACGAGACCGGCAACACCAGCGGCAACCCCTACATCTCGATGCAGATCGATGTCGGCCTCGGCCCGTTCCGGGTCAACGCGGTGCAGACGAAAGAGGCGCGCGCGGCCCAAAGCGGCGAATTCGAGATCATCCCGCTGGTCTCGAACGGCCTCATGAAATCTGGCTCGATCTCGGGCGAGTTGACCGCCATGGACGCCGACAACGCCTTCACCGGCTACATCGCCAACATGATGTTCGATCTGGAGTTCATGCTGATCGAGAACAGCTACAAATCCGAGGAGACCCACCCCGATTACCGGATCGAGGTCAGCTCGCCCCGGGGCACCCCGATCCGCGTCGGCTCCGCCTGGATGGCGAAGAGCAGCCGCACGGGCAATGACTACCTGTCGCTGCTGATCAACACGCCCGATGGCGACCTGCGCGTCAACGCCGTGCAGAACGAAGAGCAGCGCGGCGGGCAGACCTTCTCGATCATCCCGTTCATCGACAGCGGTGAGCAACCGCAGGATGCAGGCGCGGGGCTGTCGCTGGTCGCATGATCAACGCGCGAGATTAGACGATCCGCACCGAAAGGGGAGCCGTGGGATCACGGTTCCCCTTTTTCCATGTCCGTTTGCGTGAAGAAGCCCACCCGCTTGCGATCTGGTGCAAATGCGACACAATAATAAATTTTCGCAATATCGAGGGCGGGCGCGTGGCGGCTAGATCAGGGACGGTTCTATGGTTTGACAACTTTGATGTTGAGGCAGAGGTTGCAGATCTCCTCGCCCATATCGAGCGCTGCACCGGATTTGCGCTACCCGCCCGACAGCGCGCCGTCATCATGTCCCATGCGACGGCGAAGCTCGACAAGAACCGGCAGGCGTATCTGGAGGCCAAGGCAGCAGGAAAGTCGGTGTCCACCTCGCGGCGTGCGTATCTGACCGACCTGCAGGAAACGATCTTCATGGCGATCCCGGAGGAGAACCTCGCGCTGATGCCGCTGAGCGAGCAGGTCCTCAACGACCCGTCATTTTACGCGGACGCCATGCATCGTGCCGCCGCGATCAGTGAGGATGAGCTTTTCATGGCGCTGTCCTCTTCGCTGAAAGACATGACGGTCCAAGACGCCCGCGCGTTCGTCTCGAAGCTTTGGCACAACACGATCGATGACAATGCCCGAAAATACGCCGAAGCCCTGAAGCGCCCCGAGCGTGAAATCATGCCCCTGCGGCCTGGCAACACCGTGTAAGATCACGACAAACCGGCTTCCGGTAGTGGTATTCCGTGAGTTGGTTCACCTGCCGGGCGGATGGGGTCAAAATCGCAAGTCAACGTAGATTTGCAGGCGGCAGCCATGGGCAGGAGGTGTGCTTTGCGGAATCGGGAGTCATCGTCCGCAGTCAGAACTTGGATGACCCATTACTGCCGGTCGCTTACCTCCGGTTATGTTGTAGCGCAGCTTCAAAAGACCGGCCATTCGCGGCATGTGCGAGGTCGTCAACCATTTGAAGGTCAGTCATGCAGGACATTGGTTCATGTCGCAATGCTTGGTCGACCAAACACCCAATACTTGCACCCACGATCTGACAAAGGCACTTATTGAGGGAACAGTTCCTAACCGAGACCTGCCCATGGCCCGCAAATCTGCCCTCACCACTGCCAAGCTGAAAGATCTCGGCACCGACAAGCTCGCGCAGCTGGTGCTGGACGAGGCAGAGCGTAACGCGGGGTTCCGGCGGCAGGTCAAAGCGGCGCTGGCCGGGAAATCCGGCCCTGAGGCCATTGCCAAGCTGATCGACCGGCGGCTGTCCGGGCTGTTGCGGGCAAAGAGTTTCATCGAATGGGACAAGGCCCGCGCCTTTGCCGAGTATCTGCGCAGCCTGACCGATACGATCACGTCTGAGCTTGGCCCTGCCGCCCCGGCTTTGGCCATAGACCGGCTGCTGCGCTTCATCGCCACCCATGAACAGGTGTTCGAACGCGTCGACGATTCTTCCGGCCGCGTCCAGGACGTCTATTATCAGGCGATCTCCGCGACCGGCGAATTGGCCCGCGGCCTGCCCGTGCCTGAGGCCGACGCGCTCCCCGAGAAGATCATGACTGCCCTTGGCGAAAGCATGCATGGCTATCTCGCTGACGTGACCGAGGCTGTGGCAGCGCATCTGCCGCAAGACAGCTTGGCGCGATGGGACGGCGAACTGAAAGACGCCATATCCGAACGGCAAGCCGAAGAAGCGGCGCGCAAATCGGATGGCTGGTTCTACTCCATGACTTCGCAATGGGCTGCGATGCGTCAGATCCTCGCCTCGGCGCGGGGGGATCTCGATCTGCTCATCGCGCTGGAACTCAAGAAGAAGCCGCATATGCAGGATACGCTTGGGATCGCTGCACAACTTCTGGATATCGGTCGCAGCGCCGAGGCGCTGGAGTGGGTGCGCAAGCCCGGGCGGCGTACCTTTGGCGAAGCTGATGATGGCCTGTCGCCAGAACGGGTCAGTCTGGAGGCGCGCATCTTGGACGCCACCGGCGACAGGTCGGCCGCACAGGCCCTGCGATGGCGCTGTTTCGAGGCGCGTCTGTCCGCCGACATCCTGCGGGAGTATTTGAAACAGCTGCCGGACTTCGAGGATATAGAGGCCGAAGACCGCGCTCATGCCTGTGCGTTGGAAAAGTCAGAACCCGAAGTGGCACTGCAATTCTTCCTGGACTGGCCACGACTTGATTTGGCGGCAAAACTGATCACGACGCACCCACACCGATGGGATGGAGGTGACTGGCACATCCTTCCTAAAGTTGCGGGCCTTCTGGAACACGATCATCCGCTGGCGGCGACGATCCTCTACAGAGCCCTTCTGGACAACATCCTCGACCGCGCACGCTCCAAGGCCTATGGGCACGGGGCAAAATACCTCGGGAAACTCGACCTGCTGGCGGGCGAAGCGGACCAAATCCACCCAAGCGGAATGGTCAACCACGCAACCTATCTTGCCAAGCTCAAAGCAGCACATCCCCGCAAATCAGGATTCTGGGCACGTGTCGGAGACGGTGACCCGAAAGCACCAAAAGCAAGTGGGGCCCTTCACCCTGTGTGGATCGAAGATGATGGGTAACGGCCGAGGCTGTGTGGAAACTCCAACATGTTGTATGCTTCCTGAGGGATGGGAGTGCATGTATGTCAGGTTTCATCGAAGGTGTTGATCGCGATCAGGTGACGCTGTTTCCGGAACGTCTTGAGGATTGGATTGGCGAGGATCATCTGGTTCGGGTGGTTGATCTGTTTGTCGATCAGCTTGATCTGGTGGCTCTCGGCTTCGCGCGCGCTGCACATGCGCGGACCGGGCGGCCCGGATATCATCCGTCAGTTCTGCTGAAGCTGTTCATCTATGGATATCTCGACCGTATCCCATCCGGCCGCAGGCTGGAGCGTGAGGCTGGGCGCAATGTCGAGGTGATGTGGCTGATCGGACGATTGGTGCCGGATCACAAGACCATCGCGGATTTCCGGCGTGGGAACGGCGCCGCCATCCGCAAGACCTGTGCGCAATTCGTGGAGCTCTGCCGCCGGATCGGCACGCTGAAGGGCGATTGCGTGGCCATCGACGGCAGCAAGTTCAAGGCGGTGAACAATCGCGACAAAAACTTTACCAAGGGCAAGATCGCCAGCCGCCTCGCGCACCTTGAGGCGGATGTCGAACGCTATATCACCGAGATGGTGCGCATCGACCGGCAGGATGAAGGCGAGGTGCGGCCCGAAAAGGTTGCGCATCTGGCGCAGCGATACGGGCGCCTGAAGCAGGAGATCGAACGCCTCAAGACGCTGGACAAGGCGCTGGCCGATGCTCCCGACGGCCAGATATCCCTGACCGATCCGGATGCGCGCGCCATGGCCACCAGCGCGCGCAACAGCGGGCTGGTGGGCTACAATGCACAATGCGCCGTGGACACCGAGACCCATATCATCGTCAGCCATGACGTCACGAACAAGGGGGTCGACCGTGACCAACTCAGCCCGATGGCGATTGCCGCCAAAGAGGCGCTCGGACGCGATGAACTGCATGCCCTGGCCGACAAGGGCTATTTCAGCGGTGATGAGATTGCCGCCTGCGACAAGGTCGGCATCACGGTCACCATGCCGCGCCCGGAAACCTCCGGAAACCGCAGCAAGGGCATGTATGTGAAGGCCGACTTCAAATACGACCCCACGCGCGATGTCTACATCTGCCCGGCCGGGGATGAGCTGACCTACCGCTACACGCGCGAGGAAGACGGGCTCCAGGTCCGGCGATACTGGACCAACGAATGCCAGCATTGCCCCGTGAAATCACGCTGCACCACGGGCAAGGAGCGCCGCATCACCCGATGGGACT
>JAJDDU010000203.1 GCA_029260155.1 Phycisphaerae bacterium
GCCAGAGTGTGAGCACTTCGGGCCGGGGCGTCTTTGGACTGGCCGCCGCGAACACGGGCACGACTTTCGGCGTGTTCGGCCAGAGCATGAGCACCGGCGGGCGTGGCGTCACCGGGCTCGCCTGGGCCGACACCGGTGCGACCATCGGTGCCGTCGGCAACGCCAGGAGCACCAGCGGACGGGGTCTCTACGGCCTGGCCTCGGCAACGTCCGGGACCAACTTCGGCGTCTACGGACAGACCGCGAGTTCGACCGGCTACGCGGGCTACTTCAAGGGCGGGCGAAACTACTTCGAGGGCAGGGTCGGCATTGGAACGACCAGTCCTGGTACGGACGTGAAGCTGCAACTCGCCGGAGCCAATGCGAACATCAGGATGCGCGAGAGCGGCGGAAACCCGTACATCGAGATAGGCGATACATCCGTGGCCAAGGGGTATCTGCAGTGGTTCTCCTCAACCAACAGGTTGATGCTCTATACCAGTGGCCACTCTTATCCCGTCGCGATTGGGCGCACAGACATGGGTGGCATACTCGTGGACACAGATGCAAACGACAGCGACGTCGGCATCGGCACGGAAGCGCCGCAATACAAGCTGCATGTAGCCGGCAGCGCCGGCAAACCGGGCGGGGGATCGTGGACCAATTCATCGGATCGTCGTCTCAAGAAGAACATCCGCGATCTCGAAGGTTCACTTGATCGGCTGATGCAGCTACGTAGCGTCGACTTTGAATACAAGGATCCCGAGGCGATCAACGAACTGCCGGGCAAGCGTATTGGCATGATCGCCCAGGAAGTGGAAGAGGTCTTCCCCGACTGGGTCAGCGACGGAGGACACGGGTACAAGACGCTCACGTTCCGTGGGTTTGAGGCGCTGACTGTCGACGCCCTGCGCGAACTTCGCCAAGAGAAAGACCGGCAGCTCGCCATCAAAGACCACGAGATCAGAGGTTTGCGAGCAGAAAGCACGAACCTCGAATCACGTGTCGCGCAACTCGAAGCCCTTGTCGCCAAGTTGGCTGCCGGTGGAAACGGAGGCGAATGATGAGTGACACCTCGCACACGTTCTTCAAGGTTCTTGCTGTGGCGGCGGGAGTGGTCGTTGCCACGGCGGCAGCGCAAGACTTCGAGATCGCGCGTTCGACCATCGACGGTGGGGGCGCTCTTTATGCCACCGGCGGGGATTTCGAGTTGTCTGGAACGGTCGGCCAATCCGACGCGGGAGTCATGATGACCGGCCAGGACTTCGAACTCACCGGCGGGTTTTGGTTTCGACAGTCGCCCGGCGACTGCAACTACGACTCGGCCGTCAACCTGTTTGATTTCGACGTGTTCCGTGATTGCATGAGCGGCCCCGGCGGCGGACTCACCGAGCCCGAGTGCGTCTGCTTCGACTTCGACCACGACACGGATGTGGATATGCCCGACCTTCAACTGTTTCAGCGGCAGTTCACCGGATCCCAATAAGGTCTTGTTTGGCCACGCGTGCGCCTGAAAACCGGCGGTATGTACCGACGGGAGTCACGCCGCGTCGCGTTTAACCCGTTTCGGCACCCCCGCAAGTCCTCTCGCAATCCATCGGGGTTGACGATGTATCTTCGCGACCAAGAATGCCTGTATGGACGCTCAGGACGCAGCGCACACGTTCGTTGATTTGTTCCCCGATGTTTATCGTCGCTTCCATCGCCGTGTGCACCACACCGAATACCAATTGACCAGCGAGTCGCTGGCCGTCGTGCAGCACCTAGCCGATGCAGGACCGCTCACCGTCACGGAAGCATCGCGGCACCTGGGGCGGTCACAGGCGGCCACGAGCGAGATCCTCAGCCGACTCGTCGATCGTGGTCTCCTCGCAAGGATGCCCGATGAGCGCGACCGCCGACGCATCCTCGTCTGGCTCACACCGCTCGGACACGAGACACTGCAAGAGTCCAGAAGTGTACTCGCGTTTCATCTCGTGCATCGTGCGATGAACCAGCTTCCAGCCCGACAGCGTAATGCGCTGATCCAGGGTATGCAGGAACTGCTACTGAAAGACGCAGAACTCGAAAAGGACCAGCCATGAACGAGAACAAAGCCTGCCAAAGTTGCGGCATGACAATCGACGACGGAACCTACTGCCAACACTGCACCGATGAGAACGGCAACCTGCAAACCTTCGAAGAACGCCTCGAACGGATGACCCAGTGGTTAAGGCGACAAGAGCCGGATGCTTCCCCCGAAGACGCACAACAGAAAGCGTTGATCGCCATGGCCCAGCTGCCTGCATGGCGGAACCAGCCGCAAGTCAAGGCCATGCGCAAGTGAATGCCGCTTGACACGGTTTCCTCGCTCGGCTGCAGCGAGATTCTCGATCTGTTGTGAGCAGTCGTTGGCAGCCATGGAGTTTCGACATGAAGCCTGTAGGGGCATGTTTGTTAACGGCAATGCTCGTTCTGTTGAGTTCGTGCGATTCCAGTCGGCGTGACGCTGATAGCTTTGAAGAGTCCCTGGAGCAATATCGGCAGGTTCGCTTCGATAGAGCAAAGCCGCTGGGAGACTTCCTGCTAAGCGTTAAACAACACTACAACATCCCCGCATTGGCGGCTGCTTCAATCACACTTGATGGCATCCAAAGCGAGGGCGCAGTTGGCCAAAAGAACGCTCGTCTTCGTGAGAAGGTCACGCTCAATGATATCTTTTGCATTGGGTCGTGCGCCAAATCCATGACGGCAACGCTCGTGGCTTCGATGGTTGAAGATGGACTGGCTCGATGGGATATGCGACCTCTCGACGTGTTTCCCGAACTGAAAGGAGTTGTCCACAAAGGGTTTCGTGACATGACCATTGCGCAGCTGCTCTCCCATACTGCCGGCGTTGAGCCGTTCGTCTCGGACGATGCTTACTTCGGCGTTCACGAGACAATCGACGGCTTGCAGGGTACAGTCCGTGAGCAGCGGAGGACATTTGCAATCTGGAATCTGAGAAGAAGGCCGGCGACGACCCCGGGTTCGTATTCCTATTCAAATGGCGGTTACGTCATCGCCGCGGCGATGACCGAGAAACTGGCTGGCGCGCCGTGGGAGACGCTGATCAAGAAGCGAGTATTCGAACCGCTTGGCCTGCAATCTGCCTTCATTGGAATGCCGCAGGATGAGAACGCCGCGAACGCGAGGCGGCATTATCACCGCGATTCTGACGGCAAGCCGGTCCCACTCGCGATGGATGCGCGACCGATGGCGTCATTATTCAATCCGGCGGGTACAGTCTCTATCTCGATCACAGATTTCGCGAAGTACGCTCTATTCCATTTGCGAGGCCTGAACGGGATTGACGGTGCGCTGAAATCCAAGGCAATTGAAAACCTGCATCGCCCGGTAGCTCGGATAGACGACGGCCATGGCTACGCGCTCGGCTGGAACGTAATCAGGACCGGTGGCTTGTTGATAAGTACACATAGTGGCGGCGACAGCAGTGTCTACGCCGTCATCGGGATCGACAGACGCACGAAGACGGCCGCGGTGGTCGTGTGCAACATGGGGGATGCGCAAGCGACCGCAGCCTGTGCGAATGTCATGTTGGAAATAACGCCTTGAATTCTGGCGCGCAGGTGGGTCCGAACGTCCGACCCGGAGGCATGGATGGCGGTAGGTTGGCCTGCCAAGCGGGCGGCCGTTGATCGCTTGCCTCCAAGCTCGCCAAGAGTGATGTGGGATCACCGATACTTGGCAGATCCTCTCCCCCTTTACATCCGCGACAGGTCGTTATAATACGCGACATGCACGGAGCCTCGCGAATCAAGCCCAGCGCACTAGGCCTGTGGTCGGTGGTCGGCACGCTGCTGCTGCTGTCCGCGATGCCGCCAGCGCGCGCAGCCAACCGGCAGGGCGTGCCGCATCTGGAGGCGGGCTGGTCAGCTGAACCGTGCGTCACGATGACCACCGTTGAGGCTCCGTCACTCTCCGCACCGCCTGCCGGGGCGGGCAGCTTCAGGCCGACGCACTTTTCGGTGGCTGCGATCATCGTTGCCGTCGAACGCGTCCGCATCGTAGCCCTTTCCCGTATCGGCGGGCTCCACGGCCCGTAAACCGCCGCCATCGCCGCTTTCGACTTTCGACTTTCGACTACTTTCTATTCTCTGCACACGAAAGGGCACAGCCCATGGCCGTTCAGCAAACGGTTTCCAAGTTATTCGAAAAGATTTTCGGGTCGCGCAACGCGCGACTCCTCAAGAAGCTCTCACGCGTCGCAGACAGCGTCGAGTTCGTCGAGCAATCCGTCAGCAAGTTGTCCGATGACGATCTACGCGCTCAAACCGACCAACTCAAACAGCGCATCAAAGACGGCACGCCGCTCGACGAGGTATTCGCAGACGCCCTCGCGGTCGTGCGTGAAGCATCCAAACGCGCCCAAGCCCACCGCCACTTCCACTGCCAACTCGTCGGCGGAAAAGTGCTCTACGATGGCACGGTCGCCGAAATGAAAACCGGCGAGGGCAAGACCATCGTCTGC
>JAJDDU010000204.1 GCA_029260155.1 Phycisphaerae bacterium
TTCTTCCCGCCGCTGGTGGACGACCCGTTCACGTTCGGGCAGATCGCGGCGGCTAACAGCCTGTCGGACATCTACGCGATGGGCGGCAGGGCGATCACGGCGCTGAACATCGTCGGCTTTCCGGATAAGGAGCTGCCGGCTGAGGTGCTCGTCGATATCCTTAAGGGTGGTAACGATCGCGTGGTGTTGGCGGGGGCTGTGGTGCTTGGGGGTCATAGCGTTCGTGACGTCGAGGTGAAGTACGGACTCTCGGTGACCGGGCTCATCGATCCGAATCGTATCATGACCAACGGCGGTGCTGCGGTCGGCGATCGACTCGTACTTACGAAGCCGATCGGCAGTGGTGTCCTGACCAGCGCCGCGAAATCGGGCAAGATGCCCGAGTCGGATCTGGCGGAGGCCATCGACGTGATGATCGGGTTGAACCGCGGCGCGGCGGAAGCCGTGCAGACGGTCGGTGCTCATTCGGTGACGGACATCACCGGCTTCGGGTTGATCGGCCACGCGTTCGAGATGGCGGAGGCGAGCGAGGTTTGCCTGCGCATCAACGCGGCGGCGGTTCCGCTGATGGCTGATACGTTGCGGTTCGCGCGCGACGGCGTATTGACCCGGGCGCACCAGTCGACCTTGAGATACCTCGGTAGCAAGCTTGATTCCGGCTCGGTTGACGACGTCTTGGTGGCAGTGTTGTCTGACGCTCAGACTTCGGGGGGATTGCTGATCGCCGTTGCTGCCGACGCGAGCGAAGCGCTGGTTGGCGCACTCATCGCAAACAAGACGCATTCGGCGGCGGTGATCGGGGAGGTTTGCTCGCGGTCGTCGCACGCGATTGTGCTTGAATAGTGCGGATCGCGCCCCGGCGGCGCGATTCGCCACTTCGTCTTTCGGACATGTCTTGGTACTTCGTTTGACTATTCTTTGCGTGAACGGTCTCGGATGTGCTTCGCGGCGAGGAGCGCTGCTCCCACCACACCGGAATACTCGCCCAGTGCGGTCAACTCGATTCGCAAGCCGTCGGGCTTGAGTGTGCCGTTTGCGTCTTCGATTCGTTTTGCGGCTGTGTGTGCGAGCGATGGCAGCCGATCGCTCACACCGCCGCCGATGCCGACCGTGTCCGTCGCGTAGGTGTGTGCCAAATCGAGCAGCGCGATGGCGAGGGGCTTGGCGGCGTTGTTGATGAAGCGCGCCGCTTCAAGATCGCCTTCGTGAGATGTCCGTTCGATTTCATTGATGTCGGGTTCGAGGTTTGCGGATCGAGCGGCTTGTGCGAGGGCGGGACCGCTGACGAGCGCTTCGAGGCAACCGCGTGCCCCGCATGGACACTCCCGAGCGTCGTCGGTCGTGTCGCAGATGAGGTGGCCGAAGTGACCGGCGGAGTGGTGCGTGTGGCGGACGACGTTCGCGTCGAGAATGACGGCTGCCCCGACCCCCGTGCCGATGGTGACGTATGCGAAGCGCTTGGGGCTTTGTTCGCGGGCGCAGAACTCTCCCCACGCAGCGGCCACCGCGTCGGAGTCTAAAATGGTAACGGTTCCGGTGCGTTCGACGATCAAGTCGCGTAGCGGCAAGCCTTCGATGAACGGGAGGTTGACTGCGCGCGTGACGGCAGACCGTCCTGGTTCCAGAATGCCGGGGACGCCCGCGCCGATGGCAGCGGGTGGCGGCTGGCCTTCCGTTTCCCCGCGACAGACGTGGTAGGCATTTTCCAGCCAGCGGATGAGGTCTTCGCCGTCACCGCCGGTGGGTGTGTCGGTTCGGCGATCCGCGAGCACACGGCCGAGCGCGTCGACAACGGCCAAACGCGTGTTGGTTCCGCCGATGTCGATTCCCACGAATGTTGCTAAGATGGAGTTCATAATTCAAACCCTGCCACCCGGCGTACCCGCAGGAAGCTGCTCTCTATGGCGTTTGTTGATTCGATCGTTCTGTGCCTTTATTTCGCTGCCGTTCTCGCCGTCGGCGTTGTGGCTGGGCGGCGGGAGAAGAACACGGATGATTACTTTCTTGGGGGTCGGCGTCAACCTTGGGCCGTAGTGGGGTTGTCGATTCTTGCGACCGAGCTTAGCGCGCTGACCTTCGTCATCGTGCCCGGCAGCGCGTTCGCGGGAGACTGCGGGTATCTGCAACTCTACTTTGGTGCGTTCATCGGTCGGATGGCCGTCGTCTATTTGCTGCTCCCGGCGTTCTACGGCGGGCGCGTGACGACGGTCTACGAATACCTCGGACAGCGGTTTGGGCCTTGGACGCGCGGCACGGCTTCACTGTTGTTCTTCGGGTCGCGGGCCATCGGCAGCGGACTGCGTCTGTTGGCTGCTTCGATTGCAGTCAGTTTGGTATTCGAGTGGCCTTTGGAAGCGGTGATCGTGGGATGCGCTGCGGTGGCGGTCGCGTACACCGCGTTCGGCGGGATCAAAGCCATCGTGTGGACTGACGCGTTGCAGGCGGTGGTGTTCATCGGCGGGGCGGTCGCGGTCGTAGTGTATCTGTTTGTGGCTACGCCGGGCTCGGTTGGAGAGATCGTTCGGACGGCCGCTGCGGCGGGTAAGTTTCGGGTGTTCAACTGGGATTGGCACCTGAACAACGACAAGGCCTTCATCGTGCTGCTTGTTCACACGCTGTTTCTCAACGCGGCTGTCTTCGGTACGGATCAGGATTTAACGCAACGGATGCTGACCTGCCGCGATTTGAAGCGCGGGCAGCGGTCACTGATTTTCAGCACGGTTCTCGGGTTTCCGGTCGTGGCGCTCTTTCTTCTGGTGGGCGCGTTGTTGTGGGTCTACTGCGAGGCGATGCCGGCCGGTGCGCCCCTGGCGGAATTGAGCCCGGATCGGGTGTTCTCGTATTTCATTGCGAACGGGCTGCCGTCGGGCTGGGGGCTTCGCGGGCTACTGCTGGCGGGGTTGTTCGCGGCTGCGATGTCGAGTCTTGATTCCGCGCTGGGGGCTCTGTCGTCGGCTGCGGTTGTCGATTTTTACAGGCCCTACGTCGCGCCGAATCGGGGGGCGACGCACTATCTCAAAGCCGGTCGGGTGTTTACCTGCTTGTTTGGCGTGCTGGTCGCGGTGATCGCGATTCTGTTTGTTTCGGAGACCGATCTGTTGTGGGAGGCGTTCGAGTGGGCCAGTCTGATCTTCGGCTCGCTGCTGGGCATTTTTCTTTTGGCTGTGCTGACGCGCAACCGCGGCCACGACCGCACTAATCCGCTGGCAATGCTCTCGGCTGTTGGGGTTCTTTGTGCGTTCAAGTTCATGCAGGACGACGAGACGTTGCTCGTTGCTTGGCCTTGGTGGATCGTCATCGGGACTGGGTGGACGTTTTTTGTGGGGGCGGTGTGGGCGACGGAACGCTCCCCTTCGGGTCGCCGCTAAACGGAGCGGTTTCGGGAGGAACGGGCGGATTCGCTATTGCGAGTTGGTCTTGGGTTCCGGGGGGACAAGTTGGCCGTAGACGTCGGCGAGATTCTCCAGACAGCATTTTTCGGCGACAAACCAGTACTTGAACGGTGTGTTGAAGTAAGACGACAGAGCGCCGGTCACGCAGAAGACGAAGTGGATGATGAACAACACAAGGGTCGGACCCTGTATGTGCAGGATTTGCTCAAGCGTAAAGGCCGTCGTCAGGATGACCATTACCAGCAGCGACCAGTATAGGTTTACCTTCAGCCAGTATTGGATGTACGGTGATCGCCGGGCAACGCTCAAGCGCAGCGCCACCAATGAGGGGACAAACAGAAAAACACCTGCAGCCGCCTGCACGATGGCTGTGACACGCTTTTCGGACTCTGATGGAGAATATGTCATGGCTCCGCTTCCACGAGGCGAGCTGATTCGGTCCGGACAGCCCCCGCAACGGTGCTCGCTGGTCCGTCGCGGGCGATTTGTGAACTGACGGCAGACATGGGCACGCAACGCGGGTTGCGACCACACACTGATAATAGTCGCGTATGTGGCCGTCTGGCAACGATAATATTGAAGCAGAATCTCATTTTCGTCGTATCTCGGCGTTCTCGGGCTCCAAGACTGCAGTTTGAGGGTAAAAGTAGATCAGTGACAGGGGCGTGGGGGATGGAGCGTCTATTGGGGTGATGACGACAATGCCGGCGTCCGGAGAATTTGATCCTGTGCTGTCGATTGTGGAGGCCGTGGCGGCCGGCGACCGACCGGCGTTCGACGAGCTTGCTCGCACTCAGGGCGACTGGGTTCGTGCGGTGATTTTCGGCGTGCTGGGTGATCGTGATCGTGTTGACGACGTCGCCCAGCAAGTGTGGGTGGCGGCGTGGGAGCGGATCGGGCAATTGCGGGATCCGCGTCGGTGGCGTCCATGGCTTTATCGCTTGGCCCGCAACGCTGCTGTCGACGCCGGACGTGAGCGCACGCGGCGGCGACGCCTGTTCGAGCGCAGCGGCGTCGAACACCTTGGCGAGAGGGCAGGGGCGCCTAGCGGTGACACGATGGCGGAGGCGGAGCGGCGAGAGGCCGTTTGGCGGGCGATCAAAGGTTTGCCCGCGCTGTATCGCGAGCCGTTCGTGCTACGCCATGTGCAAGGATGGGGATACCGGCAGATCGGAGAGGTGATGGACATGCCGGTCGACACTGTAGAGACACGACTCGTTCGAGCGCGTCGCCTCTTGCGCGACGCCCTCAAGGACAAGGTTTGAGATCGATGTTGAAACGAAACGAGCGAATCGAACGACTGATCAACCGCAAGCTGGACGGCGAGTTGACCGAGGACGAGCAGCTTGAGCTGGATCGCGCCTTGATCCGCTCACCCGAGGATCGCGGGCTGTTGGAAGAGCTTCTGCACATCGACTCGCTGTGCGGGGCAGCCGTGCGTGACGGGTGTTGCGCCGACGGCGGTGATGCGGGTTTTTCGACGGAAGTGCCACGGATTGGCACTGTGAGGCCGCGGCGGAAACGGACGTGGTGGGTGATGCCGGGAGCGCTCGCGGCGTGCTTGGGATGGTTGGTCGTGGGCGGGTTGGTCAGCGATTCGGGCGACAGGTTGGGTTTGACTGTTGATTCCTCATCGCCGATCGAAGCGCCCGAGCTCACCGGGTTTCCCGAACTGACGGCTACGCGTCCGATCGACGCAGGGGGATTTCGGCGTGTCGGAACCGGTGAGGGGCTTACCAACGGTCGTCGCGATACGGGCGTGTATGGCGCGGTCGGTGACGATGGAAAGGTGTATTTGATCGAAGTAGATCGTTTCCGGGCGGTTCGTCGCCCGGTGAATCAGAAGCGTGTTCGGGTGCCCTTGGGTGATCTGTAGGCTCGGGGCGGTTGAACGCTGGTGCTATTCGAGTGTGTATCGGGGACTCCGGTTCCAAACGAGAAGGAGTACAGAGGATGAAGGCTTTTTTGCTAAGCGCGATTATGGGTGTGGGGTTTTCATGGGGGTCTCAGTATGTGCCCGCTTCGGCGGGAGAGCCTGAGGTTGTTACCGCGACTGTGGACGTTGAAGGTGGTGAGGGCGTATTCATCATCAAGACCATGGGCGGTGATGGCACGAAACCGTGCTGCAAGACCGGCAAGGGACCGTGCGGCAAGCTCGGCAAAGGCAAGTGCAAGCCGATCGAGATGAAGCAGTGCATCAAGATGATGGCCGCTGCCGAGAAGGAAGGCGTGCATGTGATGCGCGCAGTCGGTGGTGGGCCCGGTGCGTCTGCGGGCGTGTGGGTGGGGACACCCGATGACAGTATGCGTGTGGCCTTGGCGTCGATTGAAGAGGAAGACGTCGATGATGACGCCGGCTGGCTGGGCGTGCAGTTGGGCAGCATGAAGATCGAGCTCAATGGTGAGGGCGAGGCTGAAGAGACCGAAGGTATCGCTATCCTGAACGTCGCCGTGAACAGCCCGGCCGCTGCGGCGGGTTTTGAGCAGGATGACCTGCTCGTCGAGATTGACGACGTCTCGGTCGGAGTCGACTTGAAGTCCATGGTGGATCTTGTACGGGACGCTGTGGCTGGCGAGCGCATGAAATTCACGGTCGTTCGTGATGGTGCGCGCCGCACGCTTGCGGCAACGCTGGGCCGGCGCGCCGACGCCAAGAATGTGGAGTGGGAATTCGATGTGGATGTCGAGAAGCTCGAGTTGCTCGACGAACTGCGCTCGCACGTCAAGGTGCTCCGAGAGGGCGAGGACGGCGAGTGGCGCTTCGAGATCGTCGGTGGCGACGTTGACATCGCGCTGCCCGAGAACATCGGCAAGCTGATTCCCGGCATGCACTCGCGAACGATGACGTTCTTCGGCGACGGCGACGGCGAGCACCGTGTCGCAATCGACCTAATGCGGAACGGTGAAGGCCTCTCGATTGAAACCACGGAGGATGGCCAAATCAGAGTCACGCGCAGCGATGCGGATTCCAACGAGGAGACGGTGGTTCTGTACGCTGATGTCCTTGAGCTGTCCGCCGGAGACGAGGACGCGTTCGAGATTTACGACGGAGCGGGTAAGCACGAAAACGTGCCATTCGGAGCCCACACGTTCGCCATCGCGCTCGATGCTGACGGCGAAGACAATCAGATGGTCTGGGTCCAGGAGCTGGAGGCCAATCTTGCTGAGCAGTCGGACGAGCTGGCTGAAGTGATGGAGCACATGAAGGGCATGCTCGTCGAGGTCACGGCCGGAAGTGAGGACGCGGTCTCGTCGGAGGGTAACACCTTCATGCGTTTCCTGCATCGAAACAAGGCTGTGCAGACCATTCGCGAGAATCCCGACGGCAGCATCGACGTGATCGTCCGAAAAGGCGAAAACGAGTTGGTGACCCGTTATGCGGACGAGGTCGACCTTGAATCGCGTAACGCCAAGGCCTACGAGACGTTCCTGGAACTCAAGTCCGAGAGCGACGAGTAACCACAACACCACATTCCTAGAAGCGACCACGAGGCCGGGCGACGGGACATCCGTCGCCCGGTCTTTTTTTGCGCGCGCTGGTCTCGTGCCGTT
>JAJDDU010000205.1 GCA_029260155.1 Phycisphaerae bacterium
GCCAGCCTACGGATACCGCGTTACTAAGGATGGTACTGACAAAGGAAAACGACTCCCAGACGCAGACGAGGCGCCCGTTGTACAGCTCATGTTTGCACAGGCAGTTGAAGGGAAGACGATCAGGGGAATTGCACGCGAGCTCTTCAGTCGTGGCATCGAACCACCGGCAGCGCGGCGGTGCACCCGACATCGAACATCGGAACGCGTCCGCGAGGGCCACCGTTTGTGGTCGTTTGGGTCAATTAAGCAAATGCTCAACAACCCCATGTACCTCGGGGTCGCATACCACCATTGCTGGGTGAAGCAGGACGGACGTCGCGTATTCGACCCACACAATCCGAGAGCAATCTGGATCGAAAACGCCCATGAACCGCTGATTAGCCAGGCAACATGGGACGCGGCCCACGCCCAGATCAAGAGGCGACGCACCTTGCGGAAGGCTGGAAAGCACTTGCTAACCGGCATTCTTCGCTGTCCGGTGTGTGACTCACACTACTTCGCTGACGGACGCATGCGCAAAGGAGAATTCCAACCGTACTACCTGTGCAGCAGGAAGCGTGGACATCAGGATGAGTTCTTCCGTAGGCGCCGAAACGGCAAGGCATGCGTATCGAAGTACTTGCATCTTGAGGAAACCGATCGGCGTATCTGGGGTGCATTCGTCAACCTGATCAGCAGCCCTCAGAGGGTGATCGGATATCTTGAGAGTGGCGGGGCTTCGGCACGACGAGAGCGGGGTAAGCGTGACGTGGCGGCGCTTCAAAAACGACGTGCCAAGCTGGAGCATAAACTTGAGGTGGCGAGGGAGAAACTCCTGAGTGAGATTCTGAACGACGCCGAGTACGTGCAGGTGAAGGGGCAAATTGAGAGCCAGATCCGACAGCTCGCAACAGAAATGGAACGGCAGTCGGAAGAGCTACAGTCCTACTCAGTCGATGAGACCAAGCAAGCCCTGCAAAGCCTTGCAATGCTGCGATTGGGCGGACAGAAGCTATCGAAGCGTCAGCAGGTAGACTTGTTTCGCGCATTGGTGAGGCGGGTCACACCCCAAGACGAATCGTTGAACATGTGCGAAATCGAGTTGAGCGTTGGGATGTCCACTGATCCCGCCAGGACTCCCCAAATGCGGTCAGTGGCTACATCACTTCGGAGATCACGACGCCGCCCAATTGAACGACCAATTCCTGAAACGACAGAGCGGAATTCCGGCCCAGTGCGTCGACGGCGTCGAACGCGAATTGCTCGACACCGTTGTAATTAGCGATCGGGAGATAAGAGAGTTGTGCGGACACTGTGTGCGGGAGTGATGTTGGACCCGTACCCGTGATGGGCGTGGACCCGTCGAACAGAGTTCCGACGCTTGGCAAGGTATGAACGCGGAAGGACAACGCGCCGATTCCGCCTTGGCCACGCAGCGTGACATCGACCGGCTCGAGGGCGTCATGGAAGAGCAGGGTGGCGTCGGCGAACGCGAAGAGGGGCGGTCCCCCGTCATTTGTTTGGCCAGGTGTTGGCGTAGCCCCCGTGCGAAATGCCCCGCCATCTGGGTCTCGGGCGATGGAAAAAACGACACCGACACTGTCTTGTCCGTTCCATTCGTCGTACTGCGAGGTGAGACCAAGTGCCATCTGCAATTGTATGTCATCGTCGTCGTCGGTGTCATATGCCATGGCATCTACCAGCGACTGGATGGTGGGTGGCGATTGCGTGGACCAGTCAGACTCCGAGCCTTGATAGAGCGCGACGGCATCCGTACCGTTTTCAACGAGGTTGGCATTTCCACCCGGGAAGTGGATGTCGACGTTTGGCGTCTGAGGGTCACCAATGACCAAGAAGCCTCCGGGTTCCAGGATACCGATGAGTTGGACCGCGCGGTACGAGCCGTCCAACGTCGGCGGTGTTGCGTCGCCGCCGTTGAAGAGCACGAGCACGTGCGGATCGATGGAAAAATCCACGGATGATTGGCCGGCATTGTAGATTTCGATGAATTCGAAGCGATCGGTGCCGATCTGGTCGACGTCGATCTCGTTGATTACAAGATCACCTGTCGCCATAACGGGCCAGACGAGTGCCAAAATGGACAGCGCCCTCAACATGAATCCCACGAGCTTTAGCATACCGAATGCGGGCGGCCAATTCAATCGGGTGACACCCGCACGCAAGCGTGGATACCATTTGCCCCACTGGAGTTGCCTGAACGCTTGCCTATGAGAGTCGGCCGCTGCGGAAGATTGCCCAGATAAGCCCCATCCCGAGAACTGCGGCCACGAGATACCCTGCGACTCCCAGCGACTGCAGCTGAATGCCGAAGACGTGTATTTGCGGATCGGCGCTTACCACCATCGAGCTGCCCACAATGAGTCCCGCGATGACGATGGAAAAGGCCAGACGATTGCTGGACCGGTCGATGTCTCGGGCGAGTGGTTCCAGATTGTCGTGGCGAACGTTGATCTGCCAGCCGCCGGAGGAGGCCTTCTGAAGCATTTCACGTATCTGCTGCGGCGCGGTCCGAAGAAAGCTCAAGACATGCCACATGGTCAGCCCGCCCGCGCGCAGCATCTTCATCGGGGACAGTCTCGCTCGGATCATGGCCAACAGGCGGGGCTTCAAGAGGCCGACGATGTCGAGATCGGGATCGAGCTGGACGGCCACTCCCCACACTGTGGTCAGCGACTTGAGCATCAGCACGACGTCGCGCGGAATTGTCGCGTCGTGATGGCGGATAACCTCGGCTGCCTCCGTGAACACGGATTGGATCTTCAGACGTTGAAGCGGTTGGCTGTGGTACTTGTCCACGAGGTACTGGAGATCGGTGACCAACTGCCTGCGTTCCGTCTTGGTGCTGATGGCGCCCATCTCGATCAGCGCATCGGCGATGATGTTCATGTCGCGCGTAACCACGCCAAGCAGCAGGACCACGAGATCGCCGGCCATCTCGTCGCTGATGACGCCGGTCTGCCCGAAGTCGATGAGCCCGATTCGCTCGGGCGCCGTTACCAGGATGTTGCCCGGATGGGGGTCGGCGTGAAACGTGCCGATTTCGAAGAACTGCTTGAGGTACATGTCGGCGAGGCGGGCCGCCAACGCCTTTCGGTGAAACGGTGGGCCTTGTGTATCGAGCACGGCGTTTAGGCTCTCGCCATCCAGCGCTTCGAGGGTCAGCATGCCGGGCGTTGAGTGCGACCAGATGACAGCCGGGATTTCGACGTTGGGATCGTCTTGAAAGGCGTCGCGCAGTCGGGCGGTTGTGGCGGCTTCGTGCATGAAGTCGAGCTCACGAAGCAGCGTGCGCTCAAATTCCTCGACGAGGCTGAGCGGATGAAAAGGGCGGGCTTCTGCGACCCAGCGTTCGAGGGCTTCGGCGAACCACTTGAGAATCTGCAAGTCGGCGCGAATGTCGCGTTCGATGTCCGGCCGACGCACTTTGATGACCACGTGCCGCCCATCGTGCAGCGCAGCGCGGTATACCTGCCCGATGGATCCCGAGGCGATTGGGTCGGATTCGACATTCGCATAGGCGTCGTCGACGGGCATCTTGAGCTCGGTCTCGATGATCTGTCGGGCGAGCGACGAGTCGAACGGCTGTACTTGGTCCTGAAGAGTCTGCAATTCCGTGAGGATTTCCGGCGGCAGAATGTCGGGACGGGTGGCCAGCATCTGACCGAGTTTGACGAAGATAGGCCCCAATTCGCTGGCCACGCGGGTCATACGCCGCCCGACACCGACGTAGGGTGCTTCCTCCTTGGTTGCCGCAGGCTTCCTTCGCAGACGCAGCGGGACGAATCGCCCCAGATCGACCTGGTCAACGACATGTCCGAACCCGTGCTGCGTGAGCACGCGGGCGATGTGCTGCAATCGCTGTAGGTTCTGAACGCTGCGGGTGAATCGTAGGGGCAACATATGCGGGCCCAATCGACGGGGGTTGCTACGGGTGGCGATAACGCTGGTCGCCAGTGATGAGAGAGGGTAGGTCGGCGCCGGGATGTTTGCAATTGACAAAGACGTGTCCGAATTCACGGAATGCGGACGCGCGGCACTCCTCTGCGACTACCCCCGCCCGATCCACGCGGACTCCGTCGTCCATCAAAAGGTGTCTTTCCCCGCATCGCCGAATCGAACAACCTGGTTGGCCTATCGAAACAATTAAGCAAGTCTTGAATAACGGCGTTTTTGGTTCCGGTAGAGCGGTTTTTAGGGACGTTGAGCATCAACTCGGGCGGCCAAAAAAAGGCGATTTTCGCCTTGAATCGCGTAGGTCATTTCGGTATAAACGGGTGCGGTAGAAGACGGAGGAGAAAGAGAGCTCAGAAAACCCGCACAATTGAGAAGCGGTTCTTCAAGCTTCCTGACTCCCATGGTATAATTCGGCGAGCGACTTTGGTCTGGGGGACGATAACGGTCGGACCGCATAGTCGCTGTCGGGTTCGAGTGTGCTTGGCCGTGCTTGACGTGGCCTGGCGTTACGGGTAACATGGGCAACGTGGCGTGTTTCTGTTTCGGGAACTATCAAATCGCTGCGGGGTGTCAGTTTAGGAAGTACTTTTTGGTTACTTCTCCTTGGATGGAGGTTATCGCGATGAGGGCGTCGGGAATTAGCGCAGTTTTGTTGTCACTTTGTCTGGTTACTTTTGCGTCCGCGCAGGACACCTTTACGGTGGACATCACGCGTACTGACGGCGGTGGAGCAGCGTGCGCCAACGACTGCGTCGGGTTCGAGATCAGAGGACACCTGACCGATTCCGCCAACGAAGGGCTCGCCTTCTTCGCGTTTGATTTGGAAGTCGTCAGCGACCCGCCCGGCAGCACGATTAATCTGGGCAGCGTCATGAGCATGGGTGGGGGTCCCGCCGTGGACAACTTCTCGCAGCCTCAAGGCTATAGCGTAGATTTCACGGGCACGGTTGTGGGTGACGATCTGATTCAGGCCGGTGGCGGTCAGAACACGATCGGCAATACGGGCGTTGATCCGTTCCCGCCGTTCCCGTCGGGCGCCGTGGCGTTGAACCTTGGTCATGGTGTGGATGGCGTCGTTCTGTTCGACGCACCGGCCGTGTGTCCCGTGCTCGGCTTCTCCATTCCCGGCGATGTCGCACCCGACACGACCTACACGCTTCAGATCAAACCTGGCAGCCTCTATGCGAACGTGATTACCAGCCACGATGTTGGTTTGGACACCTACGTTGTCGATCCGGTGACGACGGCGATTGGTACCGGTGTTACTTTCTGCAGTTGCTCCGCGCCGACGCCCGAGATCGTCCACGAGGATTCGCTGCCGTGCACCGGCACGATTGACGCAGCCATCGAGAGCACCGACGGTTTGACGCTGGATCTCGGCCTTCAGCAGACTGAGATTCACTTCAATACTGAAGTGTTTCAGTCCGGCGGCGCTGCGGTTGATGCAAGCAACTTCTCCATCGTCGAGACCGGTGCTTTGACAGCTCCGGGGATCTCTGGTGTCGCGTACGGGGCCGACAACTCGATCGTGATTGTCGATTGGGACAGGCCTCTGACGCTCCAGGAGTGGACGACCATCACTGCGGACGTGTACAACGCTTGCGGTGTCGCCATTGTAAACGGCGGCGATCAGGGTCCGGGTGTTGATGAGACCGACCGGGTGGATCTCGGGTTCCTTCCTGGTGATGTCAATCGCAGCAGCGACACTACTCCGTTCGACCTGATCTCGTTCAGGCAGCTCGTCAACAGCGTGCAGCTGCCGTCGGCCTTCGGCTGCAGCAGCGATATTCTGGATTATGCCGACATCAACCGAGACGGTGCATCGACTCCGTTCGACCTTATTACGTTCCGTCAGATCGTCAACGGGGTGTCGCCGCCGACGACACAGCCTTGGGGTACGAAGACGATGAACAACACCCGACCGTAGTTGGGTGACGAGGAATTCCGTGGCCCGGCATTGCGTCGGGCCACGCGGTGCCCGATTCGACCCTGGGTGAATCGGCGCCGGAGGCGGGGATCGACCTGGGGAATGGGTAGCGTGAGAGAAAGGAGGACCGAACGGTTGACCTGCGGTGACCGCGTGCGTGAGAGAGCACGAGCACGCGGCATTGGGGGTGGGGCGGTCGTTGGCGTTGCCGCGCCGGCCCTTCGGTGATGGCTCGACCCTTTTAGTGGGTCGGAAGTCATCCACCTGGTGAGGAGAGAGAGAGATTTGGGTTTTGGGAGAGAGCTGAACGATTCTTTGGGCGCTCTGCCTGGGCGTCAGCTCATCATGAAACAATGGACAGATGCCGGGATATCGCGGAGCGTGGCTCCGCGGGCGTTTCCCGTGCGAATACTAATCGGAGAGATGGAGGCTTTGGAGATGCTGAAACGTAGCTTACTTGTACTTGGTTTGGTCGGGGCGCTCGCCACGGGAGCAATGGCCGATGTGATGATCTCATACAACAGTGACATCGACCGCGATCCGGCGACGCCTAACGTCATCGATCTCGATGTGACCATGGGGGATGTTGCGACGATTACGGTCAACCTAGCCGCAACGGCGGGTGAAGACGGACTCGGCGGCGTCGGGTTCGACTTTGCTGGCGCGGTCAGCGGATCGGGTGGGGCAGCAACGGTCGACAACGGCGGTTTCTTCACGATTGGCGGCTTCATGTACGCGGACCCGATGCAGGATGTGAACTCCTGGTTTACCGTGAATGACCTGCCGACGCCGCAGGGTGCAGCGTTCTTCCCGGGTGCCGCCCTGGATTTCCCCGCCGAGTTGGCGACCTTCACGATCACCGCGGACGCACTGTCCGGTGGTGCTATTGAGCAGGCCACTGGCCCGAGCTTGGCCGATCGCAACGCCTTCCCGTTGTCGGTTGGGGCAGGCGGCGGTGCTTTCAGCGTGCACGTGACGCCCGAGCCGGCCACGTTTGTCCTGCTGGCGATTGGTGGCATCGCATTGCTGCGTCGTCGGTAAGCCGGCAATAACGCAGTACATGTACTGAATAAGCGCTATGAGCGGGGTTCGCTGCGTGCGGCGAATCCCGCTTGTTCTATTGTCTCTTGGGCACACGATCTTGCGTATGCGTGTCGGCCGGCATCCCATCTGGTCGATGATTGAACCGTGGCGACACCACGGACACCTAATGCCAGCCGTTTTCCGGAGGCCCTTGTGATGGTTCGAAATTCGCTCTTGTGTTTCGCGATGATGACAGCCGCGGCGTGCGTCGCCCGCGGACAGGTAGCGATTTCGTATTCGCCCACCACGCTCGAGCCGGGCGCTGCGACGGAGCTGACCATGACCCTGACGGACACGTCGGGCGATGTTGGGGGCTTTGGTGCGATCATTCTGACGTTTGAATTGTCGGATGGGACGACGCTGGACGGATTCTCTTGGATACCGGAGGAATTCGCGGACCCAGGGATTTGGGTTACGGAAATCAACCTCGGAGGCACCCCAGATGACACCCGCCCGCAAATGCTGGCGACACGTTTCGCATCTGGTCTTGCGGTCGATCCCGGCGGATCGGTTGACGTCGCGTTGCTCACCGTGACGGTGTCTGCGGACGCGGCTGGAACAACGCAGGCGATCACCGCGATCCCCGACGGTTCCGATGCGACGATATTGGACTCGGAGGTCCGTTCACTGGAAATCGATTCCGGAGCCACCTTCACTGTGACGGTGAGTGAGGCCGACGGCGGCAACGGCGGATCGGGTGGAAACGGTGGATCGGGCGGCGGCGGTTCACCAGGTGCGGACCCCGGAGATTCGCCGGACGACGGCGGTGGTAATACGCCGGAAGGTGATGATCCCGACGCGACGGATGACAACGGGGGGCAGGCACCTGGTACTGATGATACGAATGACCCCGGCGCAGACCCGGATCCCGACGCCCCCGATGCCACGGCGGACGACGACGTAACGGTCGACGACGACCCGGACGCGGGCGGCGGCGAAGATGACACCACGAACGGCGGTGGCGACACAGGCCCGTCCGACGGCGCTGACGATTCGCTCGACGATGAGCCCGCCGACGATGCCGCAACGAGCACGCCTGGACCGATGCCCGTCTGCGGACCGGGAATGATCGGTCCGGGGCTCTTCACATTTGCTCTGCTATCTGTTATGAAGCTGCACAGGCGTAGCTGGCGGTAGGTTGCCGCTTGCTGCGGCGTTTGCTGTCGCTGTTGATGTGTTGCGCCGGTGAGGATGCGCGCGGTGCGCATCGGTGACTCGGGCTGGCACTTTCGCTTGTTTCAGATTGTTGGAGTTAGACGTTGGAAAGCAAGACACAGTTCTCCGTGTTTCTCGTGAATAGGCCTGACGTGCTCGCGCAAGTGTGTCGCAAGCTGGCTCAAGAGAAGATCAACATCATCGCGCTGACCATGACGGAGAGTCAGGAGCACGGCGTACTCCGTTTGGTGGCTGCCAGTGCGGCACGTGCGCGGGCGGCGCTCAAGAAGATGAACGCTGCTTTCACGGAGACGCCTGTTTTTGCGGTCGAGATGGCCAACAGCCCCGGCGCTGCGGCCGATGTGTGCGAGAAACTCGCCGCAGCCAAGGTGTCGATCAACTACATGTACTGTAGCACCGCCGGTGCGGGGGGCGCTATCGGTATCTTCCGCGTTGGCAACGTTGAGAAGGCCAAGCGAACGCTGGCCGCCAAGCCGAAGACCAATCGCGACAAGCGTGTTCTCAAGCGTCAGCCCTCCCGCCGCTAGCCGGGCGCGCGTATTGCGTTTTGGGTGCCATGCCCGCGTTTGCGTGGGCATGGTTCGGCGGCTTCTGAGCTCATGGCCACGCAAGCGCGGCCATGCCACCCGTGTGCCACTGGAAAGACACGACTATCCCTCGACGGCGGCGACAGCCTGCTCGAAGAGGTCAATCCCCGTTTTCAGTTCGTCCTCGGTGATGCACAGTGGCGGGGCGAATCGCATGCCGGTCTCGCCGCATCCCAGGAGGATTAGACCTCGGTAGAACGCGTCCGTTGCGATTGCGTTTCGGCGTTCCTGCGAAGGTTTTCCGTCGTTTCCGTAGACGGTCAAACCGGTCATTAATCCGAGCCCGCGAACATCGCCGATGGCGGAGTGTCGGTTGCAGATTTCGGTCAGCCGTTCGCGTAGTTGCATTCCCAGCCGGCCGGCGTTTTCCATGTAGCCGTTTTCGACGAGTTCGAGGGTGGTCACCGCGGCTGCGCAGGAGATGGGGTTCCCGCCGAAGGTGCTGCCGTGCACACCGGGCGGCCAGGCCATGATATCTTCGGGCGCGAGAAACGCGCCGATGGGCATGCCGCTGCCCATGCCTTTGGCGACGCAGAGGATGTCCGGCACGACGTCGAAGTGATCGCAGGCGAACCACTTGCCGGTACGTCCTATCCCCGACTGGATTTCGTCGCCGACCATGAGGATTCCGTGCTCGTCACACAGTGCGCGCAAGTCCTTGATGAAGGACGCCTCGGGGACGATGTATCCGCCCTCACCCTGCATGCACTCGACGAAGATGGCGGCGACCTCCTGCGGGTCTGCCTGACGGCGGAAGAGTTCTTCGATGCCGGAAATGTCGCCGTAGGGCGCGTGCGCGACCATGGGGATCAGCGGGTGGAACCCCGCCTTCTGTCGGGCCTTTGAGCTGGTCAAGGAGAGCGCACCCATGGTTCTACCGTGGAACGCTCCGTGAAAAGCAATGAACCACTTGCGCCCCGTGGCGTGGCGGGCGAGTTTCATGGCGCCTTCGACGGCTTCTGCACCGCTGTTGGTGAGGAAGACGCGTTTGGGTTTGTCGCCTGGGGCGATCTCAGCGAGCTTCTCGCAGAGGCGGATCATGGGTTCGTAGTAGAAATCGCTGCCGCACATGTGGATGAGTTTTTCGGCTTGTTTTTGAATGGTCTCGACGACTTTGGGATGTGCGTGCCCGCTTGCACAGACGGCGATGCCCGCTGCGAAATCGAGAAACAGATTTCCGTCGACGTCTTCGACCACGCAACCGCGTGCCCGCTCAGCGACCAACGGGAAGTCGCGGGTATAGGAAGGCGATGTCACGCGGTGGTCGCGTTCGATGGCCAACTTCGCCTTGGGGCCTGGAAGTTCGGTTCGGAGGTTCGGGGCTGATCCGAGTGGGTTGTTCGTAGCGGCGACATTCGTGGTGGACATCGAGTATGCTCCTGTGGGTGGTGTCGTGTTGAACCGTGCGTGCGTCCGGTGACGCCGCCGTCAGGATTCCCAATTGGCAAGCGTCGTGCCAACTCGCGTTGCAAAAACACTCGCCGCGGGTGGCCGACCGCTGCACCGCAGTTACGATCGTGGTTGGACTATAACCCGTTCTGCTCGTCTCTGCACGGCAGGAACGGGGTTAGGAACCGTGTGCGGTTGTTCGCGCATGGGTCTATTGGCGCGTGGCCAGGAGCAATTGCACATTCCCATAGAGCGACGGTTCGGTGGCCTCGATGACCGAGAGGACGAAGCCGCGGTTTTGAAAAGCCCGAAGGAGCGTCGTGTGTGAGGGATCGTGGCTCTGATGCGTGGCCAAGACCCAGCAACGTCGCCCGGCGCTGCGGATCGCCGTGTCCAAGAAAGCCTCGTAATCGAAACCGGATGCCAGCACCGTGCCGTTTTCGACGGGGGTGAAGTGAAACGAGTGGCTGGGCTGCCCCAGGTAATAACGCACACAGGGGGTCGCGCCGGTGCCGACGACGACCTGATCGCCCGGCGTTCGTTGTGTCGCGAGTGTGTTCAACATCGCCGGAAAATCGTGGAGGACCCAGTACCTGTGCGACAGCGGCACCTGAACCATGAAGGCAGCCGGTGCGAGCGTCACCAGCAACGCCACGAGAATGCCTGGAGCGCCTTTCTGCAGCAACGCGAGCGAGAACGCACGGCAAATCCGCACGATTCCGGAGGCGAACACCAGCGCCAGCGGCGGTGCCCAATACATCATCATACGCGGGAGGCCAAACGGATAGCGATGTGCGACCGCAGCGGCGAGCATCAGAATCCATGGAACGAACACCCACCAAGCCACCGCAATCCGGCCACGTCGCGGCCATGTGACGATTCCTATCATCGCGATTGCCCAGACGGCGGCACCTGCGAACGCCTTCTCCACAATGGTCGGCATCCAATCGAAGGGTATCACAACGACCGCCGTACTGGTAGCAGCGTATGCCCCCGCCCGAAGCCAGTTCTGCGGATCGTCCCATTGAATGAACCAGTTGCCCATGTAGCTATCGAGCGCCGTGCCGCCGGCTTGGCCACCGGCGCTTGTGCGCAGCAGCCACCATGCCGATGACGCGAGCAAGGCGAGCCCGCAAGCTCCGATCACCACTTGCCGCCGCCGCGCCCCAGATCGCGGCTGCAAAACGAGCAACGACCCCGCGAGCGCCGCTGCGGGGAAGATCGCCCCGTAGCCAATCCACGGAGCTACGAGACATGTCAACGGGATACCGACGGTTGGAAGCCATCGATGTCCCCCTCGTGGCGATCGACTGAGGCTGAACACCATCCAAGCCAACAGAACCGAAGCGAATGCCTCGAACTCGTATTGCTTGAGCTCCCGTGACCAAATCACGAGCATGACGCTCGACGCGCACGCCGCCGTTCCCGCGAGCGCGATCGTTCTCGGTGCGGTCAAGGTTCGAGCAACCAGATAGACTAGGGGGACAACTGCAATGCCACACAGGACCGAGAAGAGACGATAGCCGATTTCCGGGGGAGACACGACGTCACCGAGCAACTGCACGACAACCGCGAACAGCGGAGGCAAGGGTAGGTCAGTTTGGTGCAAGAGATCCTGCCAGGTGCGGTCCTCAACAGCCTGTGCGACCCAGGCTTCGTCGCGCCAGAAGGGGCGGTCGGCCAGGCCCCATGAACGCACGAAGAGTCCCCAGCCGAAAACGCCACAGAGGGTGCAGTAGAATAGCAATCTTGTGCGCCTGGTCACCGACTCCACACTCCCGCCCACGTCGGCGCTTCGGAGCAAGGTTGCGACCGTCTGGCAGTGCGGGGAGGCGCACTGGACTCATCAATCGAATTCGGTGAAGAGTCTCGTAACCCGTCCGTGCGAATCCTGGGCGCTGTAGTCCTGGCGGTCCCAGGTGGCTGAGGGATCGCTGCGGATACTGATCGCCTTGCCCGTTCCGGTCTCCAGCTCGTGAAGGACGGCCCGCTTGCGGTTTTGCAATTCGAAGGCGACGTCCGGCGCCACCGTGACGGTGAGCTTGACGACGTTTTCGTGATAGATGGCCTTTTGAATGTTGCGGAGTACGTGCAGGGTCATGGACTCCGGCGTTTTGACCAACCCGCTGCCCGCACAATGCGGACAATCCGCGTAGATTCCGCCCTTGATCGACGGTCCTTGGCGCTGGCGGGTAAGTTCGATGAGACCGAACTGGCTCATTCGGAGGATGCGTGCCCGCTCCTTGTGCTTCTTAAGTTGGTCGCGCAGTTCGCGTTCGACAGCCCGCTTGTGTCGGTCGTAACGCATGTCGATGAAATCGCAGACCACCAGCCCACCGAGGTCGCGCAATCGCAGTTGCCTGGCGATCTCCCTGGCGGCGTGGATATTGGTTTGGTAGGCGGTCTCTTCCTCGCCCTCGGCCGTGCGTAACCGGCCGCTGTTGACGTCGATCGCAACGAGCGCTTCGGTCTGATCGATGACGATGCTTCCGCCGCTGCTGAGTTTGACGTGGCGGGAGTGGATGGCCTCGATTTGCTCCTCGACCCCATAGTGGTGGAAGATGGGCACGTGGCTCTCATAGACTTGGATGATGTCTTGTGATGCGCGGGGCATGGCGATGCGCAGGAATTCCCGTGCCCGCTTGGCTGTGTCTTCGCTGTCCACGATGATGCGATCGAAGTCGCTGGTGAAGACGTCACGTATGGTTCGTGTGATCAGGTCGGACTCGCGGTATAGCGTGGCCGGTGCCTTTGTTGATCGCACGCGTTGGGCGACGGTCTTCCACAAGCGCTGCAGATAGTTGAGGTCTCTTTGTAGGTCTCGTTTGGTGCGTCCCTCGCCTGCGGTTCGTAGAATGAAGCCCATGTCGTTGGGTAGGTCGAGTTCTGAGAGGACGTCGCGCATGGCGCGCCTCGCTTCATCGTCCTCGATTTTTCGGGAAACGCCGAGGCGAGTCATGCCGGGCATCATGACCAGGTAGCTTCCCGGGATCGATAGATAGGTGGACAGCGTTGGCCCCTTGGTGCCGACGCCCTCCTTGATGACCTGGACGATGACCTCTTGGCCTTTCTTGAAGCACTTTTGAATCGGGGGGCGATCACGGCGGGGCACTTTCTGGCCGACGCCCTCGAGCTCGGCGGCGCGATCGGAGAAGTACTGTGGCTGCACGTCGGAGATGTGCAGAAAACCATGCTTGGGCAGGCCGAAGTCAATGAATGCAGCCTGAATGCTGGACTCGACGTTGGTGATTATTCCCTTGTAGATGTTGCCCACGTGGGACAGTGAGCTGCTGCGCTCTATGAAGAATTCCTCAAGTTTTCGCTCGAAGAGGACGGCGATGCGACACTCGTCGCCGGTCGCTTCGTTGACGATCATCTCGCACCCGTTTCCGATCCGTGGCTGGGACGTTGCAGGTGCGGCCTTGGGTTTTTCCGGCTTCGGTTCGAGCTTTGGCTTGTCGTTCTCCTGCTCCTCGGTGCGGGCTTGCCGCGGTTCGGCACTGTCGCGGCGTCTTCTCGGGGGGCGACGTCTCTTGGGGGCGGCTGGCAGCGGCGTGGAAGTTTCGTCCTTCTCCGGCAGCTTCGCCGCTTTCGCGACGGGGGGCTCATTCGTTCTTTGAGCGGGCTTGTCGGTCTTGGGCGGAGCAACTTCGAGGGTTGCTGTTTCCCGCCGTTGGGCGGGTGGATTGTTTTCCGATCGCCGGGCATTGGTCGGTCGGGGCGCGGTCTTTTGTGTTTGCCTTGGCGCTTTCGCTCGCTCCTTCTTGACCACGGTCTTCTTGGCCACTCTCTTGGCGGGCGCTCGAGTGGTGTTCTGCCGCGCCGGCGCCGCGGTGCCGAGCTGCACTTTGCGATAGGCTGCGGCGTCTTCCGGCGACATGCCGTCCATCTCGGCCACCACATCCTTCGGCAGAGGCCGGGCCGGCGGGAGCTTTGGCGGAGCAGATGATCGTCCGCCTGCGCGTCTCGCGCTCGTGGACGATTTCTGAGGTGGCCTTGTGCCCTGCGATTGTGCCACGCCGACTGGTTCGCGCGCGTTGTTGGCTGGCGGTATTGTCTTGGTCCACGCGCGTTTGCTTCTTCTGCGTGGCGCTGCCCGCTTCACGGGCGGTGTGGTTTCTTCGTTTTGTTCTTTCTCGGTCACTGCATTACTCACAACGTTTGTCGCCATTCGATCTCCGTGCGCCGGATGAGGTGGTTCACATGCTGTCCATCGAATCCCAACGCTTGGCAGATCTCCGACGGCTTGGCCGCCCCTCCCCCGGTTATGTACATCTTGAAGCGTACGTGCGTGTCCGTGACGTCGATCTGGTCAATGAAAGGCCGTAGATCGACGCGGACGGTGGCACCAGTCTTGTGTACGAACCGTTGATGGGCAATCGGCGCAAACTCAAGGAGGCGGTCTGCCCGGGAGGCGAGTTCATCTGGATCCATGTTGACGATGGAGGCTTGGTAGCTGGCCGCACAGGGGATACAACGCTCACCCGTCTGCAGCATCCTTGCCTGGTGCATCGCGATTCCTTCCGGCATTTGAGCTGCAAGCAGGTCGAGCATCGTGGCCGGCGCAATCGCCTCGGCGAGGTCGATCACCACCCGTTCGGCATCGGACGCGATTCCGACGGGCCTTGGCAACGGCAACGAGATCCGAGGATGGGGGTTGAAACCTTCGGTATGACGCACGGGAACCTGCGCGCGGGCGCAGCTGCGCGCAAACATCCGAAGCATTTCCTGATGAGAGAGGAACCGAAGATCGCCATCTATGACGAAATCGATTGTCCCGCGCATCCTCGCGTCGTGTTGTTCGCCTGAACCTTCTTGCAGAAAGTACCGTTCGTAATTCATCGCAACCCGCCGCACGGCATGGTTGCGAACACATCTTGTCGCAATCGGCTATTTCGAACCGGAGCCCGCCTAGATCGCTAGATCGGATCTTCCGGAAGCAGTTTCTTCGTTTCCGACCGCAGGTAATTGAGAACCTGCTGATCGGTGTCAAACGTCAGTGCGCGGCGGGTGACACGCTCGGCACTTGTCAGAGTGCAGGCCCGAATCAGCTTCTTGATCTCCGGGATGTTGATGGGCGCCATCGAAAACGACCGGAGCCCCAGCCCGAGCAGCAGAAGCGTGAACATGGGTTCACCCGCCATCTCGCCGCACAGGCTACAGTCTACTCCCTCGTGGGCACAAGTGCGAATAATATCTCGCAAAGATCTCACCACGGCTGGGTGCGCGGGGCTGTAGTACCGCGAGACCCGCTCGTTTCCTCGGTCGGCGGCTAGGAGATACTGAATCAAATCGTTGGTGCCGATACTAACAAAGTCCACCTCTCGGGCGAATTGCCGGCATTGGCTGGCGGCTGCGGGCGTCTCCATCATCATGCCGACGGCTACGTCCTCGCGGAACGGAATGCCCTCTTCTTCGAGATCCTCCATCGTGTCGCGGAGGGTCATTTTGGCCTGTCGAAGCTCCATGAGCCCGGAAATCAGCGGGAACATGAGCCTGACCTCGCCCAGCACCGCGACGCGCAGAATCGCACGAAGCTGCACCTTGAACATCTTGTGGTGCAGTAAGCTGTACCGAATCGAGCGCAGTCCGAGCATCGGGTTGCGCTCGGGCTCGAAGGTCTTCTCCTGTGTGATCTTGTCTGCCCCGAGGTCAAACGTCCGAAATGTCACAGGCCTGCCGCCAGCGCTCTCGATGGCGGCCTTGTACGCTTCGTATTGTCTCTCTTCGTTCGGTTCACCCTCGCGCAGGAACAAGAACTCCGTTCGGTACAGCCCGACACCGACTGCGCCCTTGTCGACCGCGATTTCAGCTTCCTTGGGATATTCGATGTTGGCCAGCAGTTTTACGTGGATTTCGTCCTTCGTGACGGCCGGCAAGTCCTTGAGATGGCCCAACTCGCCAGTGATCCGCGCTATCTTCTCCTGTCGCGCGCGGTACTCTGCAATTGTATCCTCGTCAGGATTGGCGATGACGATGTGATTGACGGCGTCGATGATGACGGTGTCGCCGCCGCTGACCAATTCCGACAGGTTCTTGAGGCCGACGATTGCCGGCATGCCCCATGACCGAAGCAGGATGGCGGTATGCGATGTCGGGCCGCCGACGTCGAGCGCGACGCCCGCGACTTTTGTCTCTGGAAGCATGGCTGCCTGCGACGTCGTGAGATCGTGGGCGACGAGAATGATCTCGCGGGTCAGGTGGGCCATGTCCTCGCCCGAGGCGCCAAGCAGATTTCGCAAGACCCGCCGCTCAATATCCTGGACATCGCGTATACGCTCGGCCAGCAGCGGATCGGTCATCTGCAAGAAGCGGCGTTGCTGCTTCCGCATGACCGTGCTGGTTGCGTACGGTGCGGAGTAGTGCTTGTTTTGGATGAGGTCGACGATGTCTCGCCGCTGGGAAGCGTCCTTCAGCACTCCGACGTGCCAATTGAACACGTCGGCCGCATCCTGTCCTAGTCGCTCGCGGACGCTGGCGCGTTGGGTATCGAGGTCGGCGATTGAGGTTGCGATGGCTTGGTCGAGTCGCTCGACCTCCTGAGGAACCTTGTCGGGGCTGACCATGCGCTGCGGGATGCGCAATTCTTCCGCGTCGAGGACCACCACTTCCGCGATGGCCACACCGGGCGAAACCGACATTCCCGCGAGCGATTCCAAATGACTTCCGTCGGTAACAAGGCCATGTTTGGTTGGGCGTCACCGGACACCCCGCCATAATCGGTTACGTACGGGCAGTAGCCTTGCGAATCGTAGCGGAAGGGCGCGCTACGCACAATCGTGGCGTCTAGCGTGCCCCGCCCCCCGTCAGCGGGATTCCCACACGATGGCGACCAGTCGCTGGCGGGTCTGAAGCGGCGCATCCAGATCCGGCGGGCACTGCAAGCTGCCGTCCGGCTGCTCGATGGCGATCACCTGCGCCCCGAATTCTCGCCGGAAGTCTGCCTCGCGCAGTGACTTGCCGACGGCCTGCATCGGCACCAACAATCGCTGGATGCGGTCCTTGGACATCGGTGTCACAGCCATCACAAGTTGCTGCAGTTGCCCCTCCTGCTCCATGGCTGCAAGACCCGTGTGCTCGCGCAGCACCAGCTTCTGAAGCTGTGTCACCTGCTGCTGCACCGTCTCGAAAACACGTTCACGCGTCAACATCCCCAGGAACCGAGAGTGACGCCCGCGTGACACTACCGGAAGTACATCATGGTTGTGACGTCGAAACGCGCTCAGCGCCTGATACAGATCCTGATCGGGATACACTACCGAAAGATCCTCGGCCATCATGTCCGACGCGATCAGCGCGTCGGCCATCCCCGGCTCCTCGAGGAAACGCCGAATGTCCGGCACCGCGATTAGCCCCACAATCCGCCCGGCGTCCACCACCGCGAACACCGGCCGAGTTCCGGGGCGCACATGACGAACCAGATCCGGCAAGCGCGCATCCGGCGACGCGATCAAGGGCCATTCCCCATCGAACAGGGAAGCCACACGCACCGATTCCAGAACATGTACTACCGCATCCACCGCGTGT
>JAJDDU010000206.1 GCA_029260155.1 Phycisphaerae bacterium
GTGTCCGAGTGGCTGAAGGAGCTGGTTTCGAAAACCAGTGTGCGGGTAACTGTACCGGGGGTTCGAATCCCTCCCTCTCCGTTTAGAGACCCCGCCGGAAGCACGTGAACGGCGTGCTTCCGGCGGGGTCTTCTCTTGCTGATTGGGGCCGGAGCAGCAATGGCTTCATGTTGCTCCGGGGTCAGGTCCAACGATCTCAGACCCGTCTCCCCGCGCGAGCGATCACATCGCGTCGCATCCTGTGAATTACGCGCAATACAGCCGTTCACGAACCAGCAGCCAAGTGGAACCCGCGGTGATACAAGGCCTATAATGGGCGGTTAGCTCATTCGATCCCATGATTGCGAGCACACGCATGTCAGTGCAGCCGCCAGTTCGAACGCCTCGCACCGCACGCCGATGCGGCAAACGCCCTAATTGCGTAAATAAAGCGGAACTTTTCTGTCATGTGCCCGTCGATTCGTCCGACGTTCAATTGAGAGAGATGTTTGTGTTTTTTTATGTGGACCCAGAGGTGGATCGGGTATATTCGGGAGGTTGAAGAAGCGAGGGATCGCGGAACATAACCAGAGGAACGAACTCCGGAGGCGTGCCCATGTCCAGGACAGATGCAGGGCTTGCGACGCGGTCAGTGACCGATCGCTTCGTCGACTTGTCAGACAAGCTCAACGCGTATCTTCAGAAGTTCAGGGAATTCGGCATCCGCTCGAATCGAGCCGTCGCCAATTTTCTGTGCGTCGACAGTGCCGAGCTGTCGCGGCTTAAGAACGCTCGTGTCGGAGATATCAACCTCCAACGCGGCTACGAAATCCTCCGAAAATGCGAAGAATTGGCCCGCCGCCTTTCTACCTTCGGCGGGCCATTGAAGTGTAAGGACGTTTACAGTGTCGGGTTCAACGTCGCGCAACTGCCGGGCGTTGGCAGGCCTGAGCAGGCGCACGCGATTTCCTTGCAACAGCAATCCGACGCAGTGCTTCTCACCATCGACGTCGATACCCAGCGTGAAGAACTGAACATGTTGCTCGGCGACGTCGTGCGCAGTTGCGTGCATCCGCGTCGGAATCCGTACGGCCCTATGAGCTGCATGTACGTGCTCAAGAGCGTGTACGCTTCCCCGAGCGCAACGCCGACGCAGATGTTGACGGCATTGCGCATCACACGTGCCGGGCGGCGGGCGTGCGAACGCGCTCGCTTCAACGCCATGTTCGACGAAGATCTCCGCGTGCGGACGCTCGCGGTGGTCCTGAACAACGGCGGCGGCATCGCACTGCGCATCGCTAAGGAAATACCTGAACGGCGGTCGCGCATGCTGCGGTTGTCGCGATACTTGCACAAGGAGTCCTTGGCGACGTTCTACTTTGCTGGGACCGTGCGTGGGGCACTGACGTGTGCCAACGATATGAAGGACATCGACTGGGCGAAGCAGCTCTTGCGGCTGCTGGCGAAGGAAGAGGGGCCGCAACAGCGCTGGCCCAAGGGCCTTCGTGCGGATCTCGACGATCCGCATGAGTGGCAATTCCTGAAAGAGAACCGTTTCTGGGACCTGTTGGAGAGCGACTCGTCAAAGTCGCAGACTAACGCAGCGGTGACCGTCAGCTAGCGTCGTTGAAGGAGTACGTGATGTCTACACCAATTCAGAGCAAACACGTTGCTCTCCTGTTGGGGCTGCTCTGGCTTTGTCCGGCGGTCGCGTGGGGTGGTGACGGGTCGGGTGTCGTCGATGGGCAGGTGGTTCTCACACCGGACGATCCGGCGTCCACCGCTACTATCGACGGTCCCTGGTCAGAACCGATCCACATCAGGATTGTGACCTTGTCGGACGCACCGATTCAGCTTCGCGGCGATACCGACCCCTCCGTGCCGGGGCGATTTGCCGTTGCGATCCACGATCCCGATGGCGGAATAGTCCATCTAAACCTCTACGAGGTCAGCCCGCAGGTGACGACCGTGCGAACACGCACTGGGTCTCGCGATTTCGTCGAATGGACCGTGAACACCGATTTACCGTTCACCCGTCAAGCAGAGATCGATGCCGCGCTGGCTGGCGTCGGTATTCGACAGCCGCGCAGCCTGAACAGCCTCCCTTCGCAAGACGCCGTTTGCTATCGGACCGGCGAGAGTATTGTCGAAGTGCCGATCTTGAGCGATCTGACGCGGGAATTCGCCGTCAGCTATGGCGTAAGGATCGTGACCGATCTGCTGGAGGACGAGAAGCGTCCGCCCGCCCCCAATGATCCGGATGGACCCGTCGTTGAAGGCGGTACCCCGGGCGGAGATCCTATCCCGCCGGGCGCTGTGCTTGACGGCGGCGGTGCTCCCGAGGGAGGCACCCCCGGCGGAGACCCCATTCCACCCAACATTTTGGGCGTCGAGCGTCGCTGATAGAGTACTGCTAGCCTTGAGTCTGTCGGTAAAACTGACTTCGACGCGGGGGGAGCGCGCGCCCGGTTATGGGTGACGATTCTGCCAGTTGCGCCATTCGACCATTTCATCAACGGCGACCCGGCGTGGGTTCGTCGCATCGCTTGACCTGACTCTTCGGTGTCCTACACGTTTGGTAGGTGTCGCGGTTGCGGCGATGCGGTCGATTCGCGTACAATCTCTGAAACGCTTCGACTACAAGACTGAGGAGTCAGTTTCGATGGGCGCATCAGCGTGTCGCAACTTGGGATGTCCGACGAGATTCGTGGCCTGCTTGTTGGCGGGGGCGGTTCTTTGCGTGGCGCCCGTTTGGGCGGAGACGGGGGCTGCAAAGAACCTGTCAGCGCCACCCGAGGAATTCCTCAGCGGAGCTTTGCGGCTGCCGGATCCGGCGCGCGCGGGGGTACGCTCTTCGGCGGCCATGATCCCGGTGCGTCTTGAGGCGACGGATTCCGGATCGTGGCGTTGGTGTGGCCATCTCGCAATTGACACCAGCGATGCGTTCTCGGTCATGTTGCTCGCGCCCGGTGGGCAAGCGTGGGACATGCTGCTGACCCCGCCGCATGGCGAACCGGTCAATGTGAAATCGCCACATGGCAGCGCTCGGATGACCCGCCGAACGGGGGCGATCGGGCTGGGATTGGCGTCGACGGGCGAAGCATTCACCATCGATACGCCGTCCGCGGGTAGATGGGCTGTGTGTTTGAGCGCTTCGGCAACCGATG
This sequence comes from Phycisphaerae bacterium, assembly GCA_029260155.1. Lineage (GTDB taxonomy): Bacteria > Planctomycetota > Phycisphaerae > UBA1845 > UBA1845 > OFTM285. The sequence continues at coordinate 3,147 of JAJDDU010000206.1, forward strand.
TTGCATCGGGTGGCCGCGATGGCTTCTTGATGGTCGCATTGCAGAGCCCGTACGGTCTGTACACGCATCTGTCCGACTACGGGCTTGTCGCGGGTCGGCCGGTCGGATTCGTAGGTTATCTGTACGACCGCCGCAGGGCGACCGCCGGTGCACCGCCGACATTGGACCGGCTCACCGCGCGTATTACGAAGGCGGAGATGCACATCATTCAACCGAGCGGTGTCGAGAGAATCGCTCCGCTTCGCGGCACGGGTGATGGCGTCGTGGCGGGATCGTTCCGTGCGGATGAAGCAGGCGACTATACGGCGCGAATCGTCGTTCGCGGTGAGACGATCGATGGCGCTCCGCTG
>JAJDDU010000207.1 GCA_029260155.1 Phycisphaerae bacterium
GGGAACGTGGGCATCAACCGCAACGATCCTCAGGCGAGTCTCGACGTAAACGGGCACGTGAGGGCCACGACCATGGAGATCACGCAGAATTCGGGTTCCGGATTGGTTCCACCGGGGACCGTAGTCTCGTTCGCGGGGCCCAATTCGCCATCGGGCTGGCTGCTGTGTGATGGTGATCAGGTTGATCGGGTGGACTACGCACAGTTGTTCGCCTCAATCGGGATAGGATGGGGCGCCGGGGACGGTTCCACGACATTCCACGTTCCCGATTTTCGTGGACGGTTCCTGCGCGGCGTCGACATGGGCGTAGGTCGGGATCCGAACACTTCGTTGCGAGAAGAGTCGAACGCGGGGGGTAACAGCGGGGATGACGTCGGTTCCGTGCAGGGCGATGCGTTCACAAGGCACATTCATGGCGTCACGGATCCGGGTCACTCACACAGCGTTCGGGGTGACAGGTCTTCCGGTCCTTTCGAACGTCTCTTCACGAGCTTCGTCGCTGGTGTGGCTCCCAGCGATCACTTCACGACTCATGTCCCTTCCAATATATCGATAGACATTGAAGGGGGCGACGAAACCCGCCCCATCAACGCCAATGTGAATTGGATTATCAAGTATTAAATAGTCACGGGGTCAGAGCGCTTTTAGATTCTAGTGCGACACTCAATCGACTACCCCGCGTCCCGGGTGTGCGGTGCTCCACGGAAAACCCATTGCATCGGAAATGCAGTCAGTGTCCTCCACCCGGTCGACAGAACGCCCGACGGCGTCCTCGTTCTTGCACCCATCACGTTACGGAACCACCGAGGTCATAGCCGCTTGGCCCTACGATCGCATGTTCAGTGTCAGTCGGCGAATGCTTCGAGAAGCGTGGGGGAGACGAGCTCGCGCAACTTGCCGATGGCGCGATGCTCAATCTGGCGGATGCGCTCCTTGGTGACGCCGAAACGCTTGCCGAGCTCCTCAAGCGTGATCGCGGCGACATCGGGGGCGAACAGGCCGAAGTGGGCCTTGAGGATGGTTTGCTCGCGTTCGTTTAGCTGTTCCAGGCCCTCGCTCAAAGCGCTGCGGACCGTCTCCAGGTCGCTCGCGGACTGCTCCGCTTCCTGGGGGTCGGCTGTGCAGTCCAGGAGTTCGTCCTGGCCGGTGAGATAGCGGCGGTTGCGGTAGTGTTGCTCGGGGACGGTGCGGGCGAAGTTCTTCATCACCGACCACGTGGCGTATGTGCTGAACTTATTTCCGCGGGCGAAGTCGAACTTGTCGGCCGCGCGCATCAGTGTCATGTTGCCGTCACTGACGATCTCGAAGAAATCGCCGTTCGGGCCGACATGACGCTTTCCGATGCTGACGACCAATCGCAGATTGGCTTGGACAATCTCGTTCTTAAAGGCATCAGCCTGCTGCTGGAGGTTCTTGATTGCGTCAAGCTGCGACTGTGAAACGCTGAGCACATCAAGCGCTTCGACAGCTCGGGCCAAGCAAAAACGCGCGTAGTTGTACCTGCGGAACAGGTCGGCCTCCTCGGCGCGATGGAGCAGCGGCGTGTTGTACAACGCACGCATGTAGGCTGGCAGCCCCTTCGGAGCGCGGACTTTCTTGGCGTTGACGTCGGGTTCCGGCCTCGGAATACTCAGGATCAGTTTCTCGGCGTTGGGCGCGTGGAACAGCTCGTGATCGACGAATTCGAACGTCTCATTCTTGAGCTGGCGAGCTTCGAGTTCGCGGAGGACCGCCTTGATTTTCGGTACGCTCGTATCGAATGCCTCGGCGATTTGTTCGGGTGTCTCGCCCTTCTGATTGCATCGCCAGATGGCCAGATGACGTTGTGCGACGACGGGCTCACCGTTTCGAGCGAACAGGGCTTGCTCGGGGTTGGCGACGTCGTATTGCCGAATCGTGTAGCGAATGGTCTCGACCGCCCGGCCCGTCTTCTCTGACACGACCTTGGCGATAACGTGCAACTTCTCGCGCTTCGCAGCAAGCATCTCACGGGCAAGGTCGACCATGGTTTGACGTTCAGCGTCGGTGAGCAGCTTGAAGGATGCGCCGCGTTTGACGACGTCCTCGTTGCGATCGATGAAGCGCTTCACACTCTTGGCCGAGAAGACCATGCGAGACTTACCATCGCCACCCGCGGCGCGCATGCCGACGAGACCACGGCTGCGCCAACGACGGATCGTCTTGGTACTGACCTCCAGATGCGCCGACAGTGCATCGAGTGTCATGTACTCGCCTTCAAGAGACGAGACGGGTACCGCAGCCTTGCGCGTAATGTGTTCCGCCATCGAGGACAGGTCGGCGAGCAAATCCGCCGTGGGAATCGCCGCCCGTTGATTCTGGTTCTGTGGCTGCGTGCCCGTAATGTGAAAACTCACCAAGTCGTACGGGTAGGACTTCCCGGGAACAGCTAGGTCAAGCAGCCGATCGATGCCGGCAAGCTGGCTGATTCGCAGATGGTGCGGAGAGAGGGCGAGCTGGAGGCCCAACTCCCCCATATCTTTGTTGAAGTACTTCAGCATGCTGTTGTCGCCATCCCGCGTCCAAAGCCCGCTACGCGTGCACACGCACACACCATTGTAGGCGCCAAGAGGCCGCAACGTCCGCCCATTTTGAGATTTGCAACCATCGTTGCCCCCCGTGAGATCCAGTCGTGCACGTCTGGTCCCACACTTCGTCAACCGCCTCT
>JAJDDU010000208.1 GCA_029260155.1 Phycisphaerae bacterium
CCAGATGTCGCGTCCCTCGACGGATTGGCCGATATTGATGAGTGCGGCGATCTCCGGGTAGGCGTCAGCGATGCCCTGGAGAAACGCGACGCTTTCGTCTAGGGAGTGATAGCGATCGAATTCAAGCATCAGGCCGCCGGACTCGGGTTGGCCAGCGCCCGGTGGCAACGGCGGGATGGTATCGACGAGCCGCGCCATCGACGGAACGCCGACGGCGTGCATGGTGCGCGTCGGCAGAAAGCGCGACACGTGGTCGGCCAGGCTGCCGGCGTTCTGGAACGGAACACTCAGCGCGGCCAGTTCGTCAGGTTGCAGATAGAAAACGGCGTATTGGCCGTCGGACTCACGATCGATGGCGCAGGGATCGAAGTCGCCTTGGAGTTCCGGCGGGACGTCTTCGACGCGAATGCGAATGACCTGCGTGTCGTCGCGCTCGACTGCGCCGGTGGGTGTGAGGCCAAGAAGAGCGATCATCATCAAGGAGTAGACGCGGGTGGCGAGTGTCATCGAAGTCTCCGAAAGCGCATTTGTGGCTTGCGCGGCGGCTCGACACGATTGTAGCGAATGCTCAGCGTTGAGACAATGGCGGTGAGCGATCCGATAGCGATGATGCGAAATGTGGCAGCTACCGTCATTCCGAGTGTAGCGAGGAATCTTGCTGAATCCTGGCAAGATGCTTCGCTACGCTCAGCATGACGATTGACGATTCATGCTCGTCTCGGTAAAGCTACGGCCGTACGCGGCCAGTTGCACTTTTGGACCGTGCGCGCCAGCGTCGGCGCACATGGGTGACCGTTCACGGGACGTCTTGACAAGAGTACATGACCATGCCGAAACAAAAGAAACACCCAACGGTCCTCATTGTTCGCGACGGCTGGGGCGCGAATCCGCATTCCGATTGGGATCACGCCAACGCGGTCGTCCAAGCCCGTACCCCCGTCAATGACCGCCTGATGGCCGAGTACCCGCACACGCAGATCGTCACGCACGGCCGCGCCGTCGGGCTGCCCGATGGCATCATGGGCAACAGCGAGGTAGGCCACCAAAATCTGGGCGCAGGCCGCATCGTGTTGCAGGAGATCATGCGCATCACGGACAGCATTGAGAAGGGCGCGTTCTTCGAGAACGAAGCACTGATCGCGGCGTTCAAGCGTGCAGCCGACCGAGACGGCGACGTACACGTCATGGGCCTGTGCAGCAACGGAGGCGTTCACAGTGTGCTCAGCCATCTCTACGCGATTCTCGAAATGGCCAAGCGAATGGAGTTCGACGGGAAGCGCGTCTACATTCACGTCATCGCCGATGGCCGAGACACCTCGCCGTTCGGCGGTGTGGACTATGTCGCCGAGATCGAAGAACAGGCACGCAGGATCGGCGTCGGACGCGTGGCCACCGTCATCGGGCGCTACTATCCGATGGATCGCGACAACCGCTGGGACCGCGTGAGGCTCGCCTATTCGCTATATACCGAAGGTGTGGGCGACCGCGCCGCGTCTGCAGAGGAGGCCTTTCGCCGTTACTACGATCAGCCGACCGACGACAGTCGCAAGGGCGACGAATTCATCATGCCGACAGTGGTGGCTCCCGAAGGCGCCACGCCCGCGACCATCAAAGACGGCGACAGCGTGATCTTCTTCAATTTCCGGGGCGATAGGCCACGAGAACTGGTCAAGGCGTTTTGCTTTGACACCTTTCCGTTTGCAGATGGCGATCAGGAGCTGGGATTCGCCCGTCCGAAGAAGCTGGACCTGTGTTTCGTCTGCATGACCGCCTACGAATCCAATCTGCCGGTCAAGGTGATCATGCCCAAGCCGGTGAAGATGCCGAACCTCTTCGGGCAATACGTAAGTGACGCCGGTTTGACACAATTCCGCTGCGCCGAGACGGAAAAGTACCCGCACGTGACGTTCTTCTTCAATGGCTACAGCGAAGAACCGTTCCCTGGTGAAGACCGTCAGATCATTCCCTCACCGCGAGACGTTGCCACGTACGATCAGAAGCCGGAAATGTCCGCGGAGCAGGTGGCCGACGAGGTCGTCGCCCGGTTAGAGTCAGGCCGATACGATGTTGTTGTCGTCAACTTCGCCAACGGCGACATGGTCGGACATACCGGAAAGCTCGACGCCGCAATCAAGGCCGTCGAGACGGTCGACGCATGCGTCGGCCGAGTGGTCGAAGCGACGTTGCGCGCCGGCGGCAGCCTCATCGTCACCGCCGATCACGGTAATTGCGAGCAGATGATCGACCCCGCCAGCAAGATGCCGCACACCGCGCACACGACGTACGACGTGGAGATGATCGTGGTCGGCGAAGCGTTTCGCGGTCGATCGCTGCGCCGCGGAGGCTGCTTGGCGGACGTCGCGCCGACGCTCTTGGAAATGATGGGAGTACCTCAGCCATCTGAGATTATCGGTCAATCTCTGCTGCTAGAGTGCCATGCTGTGGCACTTCCTGTGTAGCGATTCTTGTCGCGCTTGTTACCGGACGGTGCCATAATGTTGCACTGCTTCGGCAGATACTGCGCGATGCGCAAAAGGTGTTGCCAATTCGCATCATTTCGGTTGACCACTCCCATGGCGTGACGATACTTGTCTTGGGGAACGTGATTTCAACACCGACAAGTGGAGCGGCGTGGTGGGGCCACCGAAAACTGCATCGACCGTTACAGCTGCGTCGCTTTTTCCGCTTCCGGTTGTGGTCAAACACGTCTTGGATGCGATGCGATCCGCCGTCGTGGTTTTCGATCCGCAGCTGCGCGTCGTGTACCGCAACGGGGCGGCTGACAAGCTTCTTCCGCAGGCAGGGGCGATTCTCGAGGTGCTGGGGGCGGCGCCTGATACATCGGATCTGTCATCGCGACTCCGTGACATGATGCAAACGGGGTGTGCCTTGCGTATCGGACGGATGGAATCGGGCACTGAGCAGATCGATGTTGCAGTGTCACCGCTTGGCACTGACGGGGATGGACACGCTTGCGGGGGGATTGCGGTCGTTGAATCCGACGGCGTTGCCGCGCACGTGGCCCACGAGTTGAACAACCCGATCGATGGTGTTCAACGGTATGTGAATCTGGTCGTGCGGGCGCTGGGGGACCATGCGTCACCCGAGGTGGCGGGCTATCTGGAGCAATGTCGCGTTGGCTTGCAGCGCATGGCGAATATCGTCCGCGAGACGTTGGATCGTGCTGGGGGGGATTCGACGGATTGCAATCCGTGGGCTTCGGTGAATGAGATTGTCGAGGACGCGGTTCGTGCGTTTGAGGAGCGGGCGGTGGCGGCTGGTATCGTGGTGACCGCGAGCTACCGAAACGAGGACATGCCGCAGGTGGCTGGGACGCGCTTGTATCAAGTGTGCAGCAACCTAATCCAGAATGCCCTGGAGGCGATGCCCTCGGGCGGTATGTTGACTGTCGGCACGGGTGTTTCGGAGGACTGCGTCGTGCTGCGCTTCGAGGACACCGGTAGCGGTCTGCCGAAGGACGCTGAGCAGGTATTCACGCCCTTTTATACCACGAAGCGGGATTCGGGCGGGACGGGGTTGGGATTGGCGATTTGCAGGGAACTTCTAGGTCAGCTTGGTGGAACCATCACAGCCGGGCATCGCGAGGGCGGCGGAGCCGTTTTTTCGATTCTGATTCCGTTGGATCGCTGTGCGGCCCGACGTGAAGGCACCGAGAGATGAAGAGAGAAGAAGAACGCCTCGGATCGATATTCATCGTCGACGACGACCGGATCGTCTTGGAATCGCTGACCGCACTGCTTGAGGCTGAGGGCTACGCGGTGGATGGCGGTGCTTCGTTTGATGAGACGATGCGCGCGGTCGGGCGCAAGCAATACGACCTCGTAGTCTCCGACATGAACATGCCGGACACAGATGGGTTCGAGCTGATGAACGCGCTGAGGACGCGCTGCCCGGGCGTCGTCGTCATCATCATCACCGGGTACGGCACGATCGAGAGCGCCGTCGAGGCCATCAAGATGGGGGCCTACGACTACCTCACGAAGCCGATTATCGATGACGAAATACGCCTTGTTGTTCAGCGTGCTATGGAGCAGCGGGCGTTGGTGCGCGAGTGTCAGGCGTTACGCAGCCAACTGGATGATCGATACGGTCTCGATAGCATTGTCGGCCACGACTACAAGATGCTGCGCGTGTTCGATCTGATCGAGGCGGTGGCCAAGTCGAACGTCAATGTGCTGATCGACGGTGGTTCGGGAACCGGCAAGAGCAAGATCGCCCGAGTCATACACCACCGTAGCGAGCGCAGCGGCAAGCCGTTCATCGAGGTTAGTTGCGGGGCGCTTCCGGAGTCGCTGTTGGAGAGCGAACTGTTCGGACACGTGCGCGGTTCGTTCACCGGCGCTGTGGCCGACAAGCAGGGCAAGTTTGCGGCGGCTGAAGGAGGAACGCTGTTTTTGGATGAGATCGCGACCGCGTCGCCGGCGCTGCAAGTGAAACTGCTTCGCGTGTTGCAAGAGCGAGAGTTCGAAGCCATCGGCAGCAACAAGACTGTGCAGGCGAACGTCCGAGTCATCTTGGCGACCAACGTGGACTTGGAGGCCGAAGTTGAAGCGGGGCGTTTCAGGGAGGACCTTTACTACCGCATCAATGTGGTAACGCTGTCCCTGCCGACGTTGGCTGAGCGAATCGGTGACATTCCGTTGTTGGCCGAGCGTTTTCTGCAGCAGTACAGCGAGCAGTCCAACAAGCAATTCCTGGGTTTCACCGAGGCAGCCATGCAAACGTTGCAACGGTACAACTGGCCGGGAAATGTGCGCGAGCTTGAAAACGCCGTCGAGCGGGCGGTGGTGCTGACCAAGGAGCGGCGGATCGATGTTGACGATCTGCCTCCAAAGTTGATCGATTGCGCATCCCTCGCGCCGGCGTCTGAGGCGTTTGTGCCCACGTCGCTGAAAGAGGCGATGGAGGGGCCTGAGCGGCGGGTGATCGAGGCTGCGTTGCGGCACAACGATTGGTGCCGGCAGACAACGGCTACGCAACTCGATATCAACCGCACGACGCTCTACAAGAAGATGCGGCGCTACGGTCTCGACAGCGACTCCGTCGGACGCAAGTCGAAAGCCACGGTCACGATTGACGACTGATTCGAGCTCTGCGTATCAACTAGCCGCACCCCTTCCATCCGCGTGTGCGACGGCACGTTACTCTTCGATCGAGTTTGCGCGTTGGAAACCTGCGAAGTCGATGACATCGACATCGAGGTCGGCGTCGAAGTCCAAGAGTTCACAACCCGCGGGGTAGCTGCTCCCGCCGGGGCCGGTGACACAGATCGGCCAGAGGGAGAAATCGAGCAGACCCACTTGACCGTCGGTGTCGGCATCGCCCATTGCGAGTTCGTGGGGGCCGATGTCGACGATTGGGGCGTTGCCAGAGCCGGAGTCTTGGCCGAATGGAACGTCGAGCATGCGCGGCAGGCCGTCCAGATCGGTGAGGATTTCGGGGGGGACGGCTTCGTTGTTTCCGGCGTCGACGGCGGGCGAGCCGACGAGCAGGCGATAATTGGCGTTTTCGGGATCAACGAACATGGGATCGGCGCCGGTGTTGTTGACGCCGCCGAAGGCACCGGTCCAGCCGGTGACGATAGAGTAGTTGATGCTGGGGGCAAATGAACTCGCCGTTGAAAACTGGGCGGCTTCGCCCGTGGCGTTTCCGGCGGTATTGTCCCACAAGATCGAGTTTGTGATGTGTGGGGCGGCGAGGGAATGCAGCGCTCCGCCGCTGTCCGCGGCGTTGTTTTGGTGGAACAGTGTGTTCGTGACGTCTAACGAGTCGGTGTAGATGGCCGAGTATACTGCCCCGCCGTCGTCGTAGGCGCGGTTGTCGATGAACCCGCAGTTGACGATGTCACTTCCACGAGTGTAGATGGCGCCGCCGTGATAGGCCTCGTTTTGTATGAAGACACAGTTGGTGAATCGCGTACGGGAGAAGCACCTCACGGCGCCGCCCTGACCCGTATTGCGATTGTGTGCAAAAACGCAGTTCACGACGTTGGGCGGGGTCCCAGAGATCCGCAGCGCACCGTAGTAACTCGAGTTCGAACCACCGCCGTTTCCGCCAGTGATTGTGAAACCGTCAAGCGTGCGCAGGGATTCGCTCACGAAATGCACAACGACTACGGCATTGTCGATGTAGTTTTGGAAGTCCGGGCCATCGTCTCCGTTGAGATCTCCGCTGAGGATGGTGGGGTGAGCGGCTGGGTCTCGCTGGTCGCGATGCGTCTCTGTCCCGGCGAATCCGCCGTAGGCACTCATGTCGCCGAATCCGAATCTGGCGGTCCGCGAGCCGTTCGGTGGCGCGGGTTTGTAGGTGCCTTCGGCCACCCAGATTTCCTGGACGGAGGGATGGAACTGGCTCGCAACGCACGTAGCTGTCCGGAGCTCCTTGAACGCGTCCGCCCATGAGCCTCCGTTTCCGGTGCCGGGAGCGTGTTGATCGACATAAAGGACGGCAGGGGCGGGTAGCATTTCGCAGACGTCGGGGACGGCGTTGTCGTTGCAGTCGAGCTGGCATTCGTCGGGAAGGCCGTTGCCGTCACAGTCCGTGCTGGTGCCGTTGAGCGTGTCGCACAGGTCGGAGAATCCGTTGTCGTTGCAGTCGACTGGAGGATGTTCGCCGGTGTCGGGGTCCTCGCCCTCGCAGGCGTCGTTGGTACCGTTGTTGTTGCAGTCGCCCTCGATGAAGTGACAGCGACAGTACGTTTGGAAGACGGCTGCAGAGCAATACGCATCCCAGGTGTCGTAACAGCACTCCTCGTAGGGCCACTCCTCTGTGTGTGGGCTGTAGTAGTTGCAGACGCACCACTGTACGTCGGTATCCGGGCATCCCACGGTGGAGTGCGGGGCTAAGCAGGGCCCGCCAAAGGCGGCAAAGGACAGTTCGAGACTTCCGGCGTCGAATTGAATGGGAGATACGTTCTCGTCTGCCCCAACAATACCGCTGTTCAAGACGGGTGTCCCCGATACGACAGCAATGGCCATGCGGGCGATTTCAACGGCGCTGCCGGGCGGCAGAGGTAGGGCCGCTGCGGGGAAGAACGCGACAGCTTGCGGATTGGGCAGATCGCTGGTCGCGAACCACATGCCCGGAGCGGTCTCGAAGCTCCAGGAGAAATCGCTCAGGTCAACCTCTCCGCCTGTGGCCTGGAAATCGAAGCCAATGGCTCCGAGCGACATTGGGTCGGAAGTGAGGTTCTCCATCGTGATGATCTGCCGCCCCGTAGGATCAGAAGGGTCCACAGTGAGTCGGATCGCCGCTTGGTCGGGTGGGCTCTCGGGGAAGGAGAGCGTCGGTGGGAGTTCGGTGCCCGTCGGCGGGAACTGCGGCTCGGCGGATTCCGCGCGAGAGACACCGCCGCTCAGAAGCAGCAGGCTGAGGACGACCAGTTTCTGAATAAACGGGATTCGCATACTGATTCTCCTTTGCGTTTTGCACCCATTGTTGTGCCAACTCAGTCCACCGGCCGCACGGATCGCGGTGCGACGGCATTGCACTCAATCGCGATCACGACCAGGGGTCGTGGCATACGCTACCGTCGCCGTCGTAGATGCCACCCATGTCTGCACATCTTTGGGGCGACATTTGGGAGCGGCTGCCGTCGTTGAAATAACACGCCCCCAACTGCTCGAAGTCGAACAGGTCCACGTCGCCGTTACTGCAGGCGTCGGTACGTTGGTTTGTCTTGGATTGCAGGAACTGATCATGCAAGTAACCGTTGGCAGAGTGAATCTCAACGCCGTCGAATCTTGCCGCTTTGGCGCGCTTGGCGATAGTGCTCGGCGATTTTTGGAATCTCGTCGGTCTCCACCGATATTCCCCATTCGCCGCTTCCAGGGGCGCTATTCCACTCTAGCAGGTCTTTGGCTCCCGATCCAAGTCAATGCGGAGATTCTGACCAGAATCCCTGCAATTGAACGGCGGATTTGATCCGTTTCCGCTTGTGGGGGCGCGACCGTTGTAGAACTGAGTACTTTCCTCGACCAACCGGCCATGTTGGTCACGATGAACCCGACTCTCGGAAACAACTCGACGCATGGCAGGATCGGCGCGCAAGCAAATCGAGGCCCCTCGTAGTCTTCGCCCCGTGGATCTGGGCTTGATCTTACCGTCAAACTGAACATGAAGTGCTTGTTTTCGCCTATCACCCATCGGGTGTTCCTGTCAAAACGGCCGGAGACTTCTGAATCACAGGACGAACACGCACATATCAGGCCACCACGTTCAATCCACCCGGGAAATCAGGGGCGAATGCGACGCTGAGCCTCTGGCGGATTTCTTGAAGTCCCTCTTTGCGTCCGCCCATAGTTTAGATTAGCATGCCCGACTGGCGCGGCAGGTGGTGGTCACCTCTCTGCGGCATGACAGGGCCGCAGGGCGCGGGAAAGCGTATCACGTTTTCAGACCTGAAAGGAACGTTCGTATGGGTTATTCAGCTTTTGCATCGTTATCGGTCCAGCCGATTGCCCGGGCAGTGGTTGGGGTGGTCGCTGTTTCAGTGCTTCTTTTGCCTGGGGCAGCCTACGGCGCGGAGAGTGCGCGCGACAAGGGGAATGATGTGCCGTTGGCTGTGCAAGCGCTTCCGATGATCACCGCGCCGCCGCTTGATCTCGACGCGGTGGCGATCGAGGACGCCGAGGAACGGGCGGCGGGGCTTGCGCCGCGGTTCGCGATTCCAGACGATGTCTTCGTGACGACTGAGAACGACGGCGTCTGGGAGAACGTACGTGGGGACACTTGGGTGTGGAGTCTTCGGATCAATTCTCCCGGTGCAGCCTCGCTGAATCTCGGCTTCACAAGCTACTTCATGCCGGAGGGCGGCAGTCTTGTCGTGCGCTCTGCAGACGGCGCGCTGGCCATTCGGCCGTTCACGGCTGAAGACAATGCTGAGCACGGAGAGCTCTGGACACCTCCGTTGGCGACCGACGACATCGTGGTGGAAGTCACGGTTTCCGGTGCAGCCGCGGATCGGTTGCAACTCGAACTTACTTCGATCAACGTGGGCTACCGCCGGTTCGGTGGTGGCGGCGGCGGTCCGATCGAGTCCGGCTCGTGCAACATCGACGTTGTTTGTCCGGAAGGAGATCTGTGGCAAGATGAGATTCCCTCTGTGGGCGTCATTTCGACCGGCGGGTCCCGGTTCTGCACCGGCTCGATGATCAACAACACTGCCGAAGACGAGACGCCGTATTTTCTGACGGCCGCCCATTGCAGCATCAACTCGGGCAATGCTGCTTCTCTGGTAGTCTTCTGGAATTACGAGACGACGACGTGCGGTGGGACGCCGAATGGATCGTTGGCTGACTTCCAGACCGGTTCGTTCTTTCGGGCAGCGTATACGCCGTCCGACTTCACGCTCGTGGAATTGGACTCGGCTCCTGACCCTTCTTGGGGCGTGACATTCGCCGGCTGGGATCGGTCCGGTGTGAACGCGAGTTCTGCCGTAGCCATCCACCATCCGAGCGTCGACGAGAAACGCATCAGCTTCGAGAATCAATCCACCAGCACGACGTCTTACTCATCGAACACGGTTCCGGGTGACGGCACGCATGTCCGAATTACCGACTGGGATCTTGGTACTACCGAGGGCGGTTCTTCGGGATCGCCTCTCTTCGACCAGAACCACCGCGTGATCGGCCAGTTGCAC
>JAJDDU010000209.1 GCA_029260155.1 Phycisphaerae bacterium
GAGACGAACCGGGTGTTACCGGCCTGTAGACGCTGCAGGGCGTCGTCCGGTGTGAGGTAGGGACCACCGCCCTCGGCTGGCGCGACGGCGGCGGCGGACAGAACGCTCAATGCCGCAAGTCGTTTGATTGTGGGGCCGAGATTCTTCATGTTCGATCCTCTCCAGTACGCTGTCTCAGATATCGCACCATTATTGGCGCCCTTCGATGGGCTCAGCACTGTGCCGGCGTGCCTGCGCCGCACGCAACGACTCCGACCTGCACAACTGCCCCAGGTCCAGAAGGAAGACAACTCGCTTGTCCACGTAGATCTGCCCGGCAAGCAGCCGGGCTTTGTCGTCACCGATCGTCACCGGCAGCGGCTGGGTGTCTTTGGCTGCGACCTCGACGACCTTCTCGACGCTGTCCGCCAGGATTCCGGTGACCAATGGTAGGTCTTTCGTTACGATGATCTTGCTGCCGGATCCGGATCCGCCGGCGACCAGCCCGAGCAGGCCGTGAATCGTCGTGACGGACAGGATCTGCCCGCGAAAGTTGATGATGCCCAACACGGCCGGCGGGACGTTCGGCACGGGAACAATTGGCGGCACCTGCACGATCGCCAACGCGTGTGCTACAGAGTACGCGTACGTCTCGCCCGACAGCGTCAGCAGCAGAAACTCCTCGGCTTTCTGTGTGTCCTCAGCGGGAGCGTGGCGAATGTCGTCATCAAACGACCAGTCTCAGCGTGACCCAGGAACAGGTAGCCATGCCGACCTCAGGCTGCGATGGAAACTCGCCATGGCACGTTCGACGTCCGGCGCCTCGAAGTAAATCAGCACATTACGGCAGAAGATGACATCGACATCGCACATCCGGTCCATGGCCGTCCTGTCCAGAAGATTCATCTCTTGGAAGCGAACCATGTCGCGAATGTCGGCCCGTGGGCGGTATCGGCCGGCGTCCACTTTTTCGAAGTATTCCGCCTTGATATCCGCCGGTACGCCGCGAAACGAGTGCTCCGTGTACACCGCCCTCTCAGCCGCAGCAATCGCCGCGGGACTGCGGTCTGTTGCTATGATCTCGATCGACCACCGCGCCAAATCCGGTATGCTCCGGCTGACTACTATGCCTGCGGTATAGGCTTCTTCGCCCGTTGAACAACCGGCGGACCATATACGGATGCGGCGATGGCCGGTGCCCGCGTTGCGCTGCAGGATCCACGGCAACACACACTCCGCCAATGCGCGCCAGTGATCCCTGTTCCGGAAGAAGCACGTCTCCCCTACGGTCAGGAGAACAGCGAGCGTCGCTAGCTCGTCTCTGCTTCCTGCGGATGAAGTCAAGATGCGCTGGTATTCGCTGAAGCACCCGATGCCGAGTTCCGATATCCGGGCGGCGACGACTCTCGCGACCCAAGAGTACTTGTCCTCCGCGAAATACAGGCCGCAGGCTTCCTGGAGGTGGTCCCGGAATACGCGGAACTCGCCGATGGTCAACTGCTCAGACACGGGCTGTTTCTACCTCCATCCCCGCGAGAGAAACCAGGGACATTATGCGATCCACATTCACCACACCTATCAGTTCGCCCGTTGCGGAGTATGTGACGTGGTCGAGCCATCGAATATCCACATCCGCGATGATCGGCGGCGGAGGTTTGAGATCGGCGTCCGTCACATCGTGCAGACCGCCGATCTGATCCACCAACAGGCAGACCGTCGCACCGTTGTGGTGAACCGCAGTCATTCTTGCCCGCCGGTCGCGCTGTTCACATGGAAGTCCGAGCACGACGCCAAGGTCCACGACGGCAGTGGATTCTCCGCGCAGGGTGATCATCCCGACCACGCCCCCGGCATTCGGCAGCGGGGACGAGAGCGGTATGGCCCGTGCGACTTCACGCACCTGTCGAACGTCGATACCCAGACGCAATTCACCCACGCGAAACACAATGAGCATCTCGGGCGCCTGCCGATCACCCGCCTCGCCGTCTATCTCACGTTCGTCACGTCCCCCGTCAGCATCCATGACGTTCCATCACTCCGTACCGATTGCGCTATCTGCCTGGCGTCTTCGTTCCTGCACCGATTGATCGTTGGGCGGTGCCACCGCATACGACGAATCGACGACAACAGGAGAAGCCGGTAACTCCTTCGGTACTCCCTGTTGCACCCATGCGAAGAGTGCGGCCTTCGAGAACCGCCACTGACTGCCCACCTTCTGGCCCGGAATCGTTGCCTCCCGAGCCAGCCGGTAAATCGTGTCATGGCTCACGCCGAGTAGATGTGCCGCTCCGCCTACGTTAAGTACACTGTCGTCCATAGAGAACCTGCCGTCCGTATGCCTTCCTGATCCCGCTCCGTTCACGCGTAACGCTGCCCAACAGTGTCATCTATCGAATTGAAACCGGCCACCGATTATCGAATTGAACCGGCCACTCGTCTGCCCAACCGTTTTTCGCCCCAACGCCCCTTCACCCCGTGCCAGAGGGGCTTGGGGCGGAAAACGCACCCATGTCCCAGCCCG
>JAJDDU010000210.1 GCA_029260155.1 Phycisphaerae bacterium
GTCACGTGACACGCATCGACCACGGATGGCTAGTAGGTTGCGAGTTCAATCTGGACGACGCGCCGTCCGGCGGGCGCAGACTCGACGCCACACTGCGCTGGTACGACGAAGCAGTTTGACGCCCAAGGCGTTTTACAGGACCGACTATCGTGGGATCGTCGCCATCTTGGAAGATTCGCCGGCACCCTGTGCGCGCCCAACGTCATGATCGTTTGGCATCAGATCCGATGTTCTCTTTCGAGCATCCCTGACACCTTCAACGTACTCTATCGGCCGTAGACCTCGTGCTTGGGACGTCCGGCGAGAATCTGCTCTTTGCCCCACGTGACCACCTGCTTGAAACGGTCGGATGCAATGAAGGCGTCGTAGACTTCCGCGTCGTCCCACTGAGAGACGATGAGGTAGGAGGTGGGCGCGGAAACGTCGATGTAGAGGTGCGACTCGCCGTGGCCTTCGGTCTCGTTCATGACGGTGAGTACCTTCGCGAACATGGCTTCGAAAGACTGCTGCTTGCCCTCGATAACTTGGTAGTTCATGCCGACGGTGACCATTATGTCGTTCCTTCCGTAATCATTTGAGTGAATCGATCCGTCCCCTTGCGTCTCTGCGTGGGCGGGATTATAGGCACTGGCGGGTGGTGTGTCCCGCGCGTCAGGACGATTTTTCGGCGGGATCGGTGGTTTCTTCGTCTTGCGGCGGGTCTGGTAGTTCGACCTCGTGGCTGCGGTATGGGAGTTCTCTGCGTGAGCCGGAGAGTAGGTTCTGGCAGACGAGTCCGGACGGGACTCCCGCGCTCTTGCGGCGTTTGAAGATCTTGACGGGGCCCCGCAGAGTTTGCCTCGGGGCGAACTCGATGTCCTCGGAGATGAGGATCGTCCCTGGGTGTATTCGGTCGGATACAGCGATGGCGGGTTCCTCGTGCCAAGAGCCCTCCTCGATGGCGGCTTCCTTATTTGCGATGAGTTCGTCGGCTTCGCCTTCGAGGGAGTCGGCTTGAAACATGAGCTCGGTGGCCCGTTCGCGCTGGCTGGGGGAGAGCCTCTTGAGATTGTTCATGAGCGGACCGACCGCGGAGCGGATTTTCTCAGCGGACTGGCGTAACTTCTCGACCTGCCCATCGACCTGGGCAGCCTCAGCCAAGACTACCGGGTCCAGACCGATGAACACTCGCGTGGGGACTTCGGCGTCTGAGCCGAGTTCCCTGGCTTCGACGCCGCCGCGAGCGTGCGCGGTGCCGCCGATCAGCGCTCCTCTCGGAATGCGGAGTCGGCTCATTGTGCGAATGTTGGAGCCTATGCTCTCTTTGGTGATGGTGATGTCGCCTTCTGCGTTCAAGGTCGCAGCCTCGCAGTATTTGCAGACGATGTGGCCTTTCGCTGTGACGACTCCGTGTTCCTTTCCGGCGATGCCGCCTGCGACGGCGACGTTTTCGCCAACCGCAATCTGACAGTTTTCGATGGCCTCGCCGACCGAGAGCGACTTGGTGGTTTCGACGTCGAAGCGGTCGCGAATTGTGCCCTTGACGACGACATCGCATGCGGCGTTGATACACCCACAATCGAAATCGACATCGCCGTGGATTTCGAGGAGATCGGCGACCTTGACCCCGTCTGGATTCACGCGTACGACGCCTGCGATGGTCGCATGAAGCGTCTTTTGATCGTCGCCGATTCGCAGGCCCTCGCCCACGGTGAGTGGGTGCGGCGTACCTATCACGGGTATCGGTTGGCCGAAGACATCGATTCCTGGGACCCCCGGCCTGGCGGGGACGATGGCGCCGACGACTTCGCCCTCCTCCACGATCGCGAGCCTGCACTGGGCGAAATAGTCTACGCGGTCGTTGGGGTCGTCCGCCTGTTCGGGCGGAGTGTCTGACCGCGAGGCGACGGACTCCGAAGAAACGAATTCGGCATCGACAGATGGCTGTACCGGAGTTCCGCGGGCGACGAGCAAATCACCTTCGTCCAAGTCGCCGGCTTGGTGTTTTTCACAGAGCTCGTCGACAGCGCGACGGACGTCTTCGTTGATGTTGATCTTGGCTTCGCCCAGAGCGGTCAGAATGCTCGGGGCGGTCAATTCCACTGCGCCGTGCCTGGCATCGAGCTTTAGGAACGCTTGCAGGCGGTCGTCGTCCACGGTGACTGTGAGCGCAGGGGCGGCGGTCGATGTCATGGGGCAGCTCTCTCTCGGCGATCGGGAGCCGCGCCGGCGATCATGCACGCGCCTCCAAGTGTTCTTCGGCACATTCGGCGACGGGGATTCCTACCCCCCGTAAGGCGGGAATTCGGAGATTCGGTATGGCCAACATTATGGGCCGTTTCATACCATTGGGTGAGGGCGCCACTTCCGCGCGTTATTCTACCGGCGCGGTGCTTGGCGCGGTAGGATGTTGGAGGTGGGTTGGTCCGCGAATGTGGATCCCGACGGCACTTTGCGACTGGAGCGAGCGGCGTTTACGAAAGGGGTGCTTCCGATGGCGAAGCGTGTTTTGGGCAGCGACCGCTGCTATGGGGTCTGGACGGTGACGCTGGTGCTGCTGGCTGCCCCGCGTTTGGTGGCTGAACCAGTGCATGCGATCGGGTGGCGAGGGGGGGCGTCGATCGGAGCAGAAGCGCAGGATGCCGCGGCGCTGCGGGAGTCGCTTGTTCGGTTGGTTGCTCGCGCGGATGCCCGGCACGTGGTGATTCAATTCGAGCGCACGCCTGGACACACGCGACGCACTGCTCTTGGGAACGCGGGGGTGGAGCTTCTCAGTTACCTTGGCCACCATGCCTATTTTGCCGCACTGAGTGAACGGGGGCTGAATGTCGCATCGGTGTTGCGTGACGGTTCGATCAAGCGCGTCGAGGCCATCCGTCCCGAATGGAAACTGGACGCCCGTCTTGCTGGGGGCGCGGTGCCCGCGTGGGCAGTGACGCGCGGGCGACACGGTGCGGGTGCTGTGGCATTCTGCGTGGTTTTTCACGACGATGTCGCGCTCGTGCCTGACGCACTCGGGATCGCGCGCCGACACGGTGCGACGATTCGATCCCTGCTCCACACGGTCAACGGGCTTGTGATCGAGTTGCCGCAGGTCAACATCGCACGGCTCGTCGCCGAGGACGCGGTACAGTGGATCGAGCCCCCGCTTCCTGCATTTAGCGAGGTCAATGACAACAACCGCGTAATCACCGAGGCAGACGTTGTGCAGGACATGCCGTACGAGCTAAGCGGCGACGGCGTGACCGTTCTGGTTTATGACGCTGGGACAGCGGTCGAAATGCATCCGGATTTCGCTGGCCGGCTTACCTCGCACGAAGAGAACGACCTGTCCAATCATGCGACGCACGTAGCCGGCACAATTGGAGGCGACGGTGTTTCGTCGGGTGGCCTCTATCGCGGGATGGCGCCGAACGTGCGTCTCGAGTCCTACGCATTCAACCGTTCCGATGATCCAGATCTGATCTTTCTGTATCAAGATCCCGGAGATATCGAACTTGATTACAGCCACGCCATTCACGTCTTCGGTGCGGATGTTGCGAACAACTCCATCGGGACGAACACGTGTCGCAACGGCTTCGATTGTACGATTACGGGCGATTATGGCGTAACCGCGCAGGTAATCGACTCGATAGTGGCCGGGGGACTGGGCGCGTCATTTCCCATCATCTGGGCCAACGGCAATGAGCGCGGGTGCAGTCGGTGTTTGACTCAGGGCGTACACACACCGGAAGGTTTCCACTCCACGGCGCCGCCGGCGTGCGCGAAGAATCAGATCGGCGTGGGGGCACTGAACTCCAACGACGACAGCGTGACTTCGTTCACAAGCTGGGGGCCTTGCGACGATGGCCGCATGAAACCCGATATATCCGCGCCCGGTTGCCAATCCGACCAAGACGAGGGTGTAACGTCGAGTTGTTTCGTCACTGGAAGCCTTCCTCGCTGCCTGGGAAGTCCGTCCGAAGGCGCATGTTGCGACGATGCAGATGACGATGGCTTCGGCTACCGCGCCCTGTGTGGAACGTCCATGGCGACGCCGACCGTGACCGGACTCGCTGCACTGTTGATCGAAGACTACCGCGCACAATTCCCGAATCGCGGCGACCCGTGGAATAGTACTCTCAAGACACTGTTTGCCCACAACGCGCAGGACATCGGAAATGCGGGGCCTGACTACAAGAGCGGGTTCGGTTCGGTACGCGTTCAGCGCACGGTGGACTTTCTCCGTGACGGAGCGTTTGTCGAGGAACATGTCGGTCACGGGAAGTCCAGCGCGTTTTTCGTTCGAGTGGATCCCGGCGATACCGAAGTGAGAATCACGTTGGCTTGGGATGATGCGCCCGGGACACCGAATGTCGAACGTGCGCTCCTGAATGATCTGGATCTCGTCGTTTTCGATCCTGACGGCCAACGCCACTTCCCGTGGGCACTCGATCCGGAGAAACCGGGGACGCAGGCTGTTCGCGATCACGCAGACCACGTCAACAACATCGAGCAAGTATACGTCGCAGACGCAAACCCAGGACTGTGGAGCGTCGCGGTTCTTGGTTTCGACGTACCTGTCGAGACACAGTCCTTCTCCTTGTGCGCGTCTCCGCAACTATCGCGTGACTGCAATGGCAACGGTGTTCCCGACGACGATGAACTGCTTTCGGGCGGCGCTTCGGATTGTACGAATAACGGAATTCTCGACGAATGCGAGCCGGACTGCAACGAGAACGGTGTGGCGGACAGTTGCGATATCGCAGGCGGCGACGCGACCGACTGCAACGGCAACGGTGTTCCGGACGCAACCGCTTGCGATCCGTTTCTCGATTGCAACGCCAACGGCATCAATGATGCCTGTGACGTTCTAGGCGGCAAGCGCAACGACTGTAACCGGAACGATGTGCCGGACGAGTGCGAAGACTGCAACGCAACGGGTCTCGCGGACGAATGCGACATCGCACTCGGCGAGAGTCCTGACTGTAACGTCAACGACGCACCCGACGAGTGCGATCTCACAAAGGGTACGAGTTCCGACTGCAACGGCAACGCGGTCCCGGATGAGTGCGATCCGGATTGCAACGCAAACAACGCCCCGGACGACTGCGACATAGACCAAGGTACGAGCCTTGATTGCAACGGCACAGCCATTCCGGACGAATGCGAGATCGCGGATGAAGTGGCCGCCGATTGTAACACCAACACAACGCCGGATGAGTGCGACATCGTGCTCGGCGGCAGTGTGGACTGCGATGCCGACGGCATTCCGGATGACTGCCAATTCGACTGCAACACCAACGGTGTTTCGGACATCTGCGACATCGTCTACGGCACGAGCTTGGACGAAGACGGCAATCGTGTGCCTGACGAGTGTTTGCGCACTCTGCGCGTCCCCTCCGAGTACCCTACGATCCAATCTGCGATAGATGCGGCAGCAGAGGGCGACACGGTTTTGGTTGCGGACGGCGTCTATTCAGGCGTCGGCAACAAGGAGCTCGACCCTGCCGGCAAGAACGTGACTGTCCGCAGTGAGAACGGCCCGACGAACTGCGTGATCGACTGTCAGAACCAAGGGCGGGCATTCGTATTCGAGAGCGGGGAAACGCGGAGTTCAGTCGTGGACGGCTTCACAATGCTCCACGGGTCGACGACGACAGGCGGAGGCGTAAACTGCATCGGCAGCAGCCCGACGATCCGCGACTGTGTCATCACGGAGAACTTCGCGTCTTTCTATGCGGGAGGAATCAACGCTGAACGGGGAAGCCCGCTCGTGACCGGGTGCGTGATTACGAACAACAGTGGTGCCTTCTTCGCCGGCGGAATGATGTGCGGGATCAGTGGCGCCGTCATTGAGAACTGCCTTATCGGCGGGAATATATCGACGATGGGCGGCGCATTTGGCGACGGCGGCGGTGTGTACCTCATCCAGGATACCGTGGTGTTGGACACGTGTCTGATTGTCGGAAACGAGGCCGCCGTCTCTGGCGGTGGTGTCTACGGCTGGAATAGTCGTGGGATACTCCGCAACTGTACGATAGCTGGAAATGTCTCGGGCGTCGCCGGCGGCGGGACGTCGTTTTGGCAGGGGAGCGCGGCCTCACTGTCCGGTAGTATTCTCTGGTTCAACAGTGCCCCGGCCGGAACAACGCTTCATGCCGTAACCTCGACCGTAGAGGTTGAATACAGCGACGTGGAGGGGGGGGCTGAGGCAGCGTCTGTGGTGCGGGGCGTGATCTACTGGAATGTGGGGAATACTGTGCAGCGCCCAGGGTTTGTCGACCCTTCGGGTGCGGACAATTCGCCGCAAACGTGGGAGGACAACGATTACCACCTTCTCGCGAACTCTCCAGGTG
>JAJDDU010000022.1 GCA_029260155.1 Phycisphaerae bacterium
AGCAAACTGGAAGGCGCCAACAACAAGATCAAAGTCATCAAACGCATCGCCTACGGCTTCCACGATCTCGAATACTTCGCACTCAAAGTCAAACAGGCTCTACCGGGACGTTTCTCCAGTAACTAATTCGGAGGAGAACCCAAAAAAAAGGACGGGTGGGGTGTCCCGGTTCACCGCAGTGAACCGTGTGGTCGCGACACCTGCAGTTGTCCCCAGAGGAACAACTCCACCCGTAGGAGATGCAGATTATTCAGAAGCAGGCAGACTCAAGTAAGACGATCGTCAGTCAACAACCGTCTCAGTCTTCTTCCTTTTGATCTACCAGCGCAGAAGATCGAGGAAGTCACGCAGCGCTTCCTGCTCGCGTTTGGTTCCCGAAACGCTCACCGCTTCGTCACCCGCATGTGAAACGACGACACGAACATCGTCCGGCGCCAGCATCTCAAACAGACGCTTCGCCCGCTTCTTTCCGACCTTGTATTTGCGGTCAACGCGCTTGCCTTCGCCCATGCGTTCAAAAGTCTCGTTCCGGTCGATCCAACCCAACAGTTGAAGCCCGGCCTCGAGCACGTCGTGCTCCGCCTGCGTTCCGCGAATAGCCACGTGCTCCCCTTCGCGGGAAACGAACACGCGAACGTTGGACGGCGCCAGAAGATCGTATAGGTGCTCCGCATGCTCGCCCGCGACGAGGTAGACCGCTTGCGACTGTTCAACGGACTTCGCTGAGCTGCGCTGCCGCCCCTGGGTTCGCTCGCGTACGGCCCGCTCCACCAGCTCGCGAGCGCGGTCAGCGTTTTCGAGCGCGCGGTCGCGCGCGGCGCCGGCCATTGCCTGTGCCTGCTCGCGGAATTCCTGGCTGCGCTCCCGCCATTCGTCCTTCAGCTCCCGCTGCTGCTCCTTCCACTCGTGAGCATGCTCACGCCATTCGCCGGCAAACTCCTTCTGCCAGTCACGCATCTCTTCCTGCCACTCAGCGCGGACTTCCCGGCTGTCGAGACCCTCGGGCCAATCGATGTGCGGCATGGCCGGCATGGGAGGCATCGCCGGCATGGGGGGCATCACTGACACATGGGGAACACGATGCGCGCCCGCCGCGCTTCCGTGCTCTCGTCCGCCGATGTCCGCCAGAATAGCACGCAGACCATCCAGTTCTGCCTGAAGCGCATCGATCTGCTCGCTAAGCCGATCCACCTGCACGAGAACCTCAGAGTCCAAGGCGGAATCGCCCACGCGGACGATCCTTTGAATATCGCCCTTCTCATCGTCACAGGCTACAGCTTGCGTTGCGGTGCAAGCCGATACCGCGACCGCCAGCATCGCCGGGACCAGCCAACTGAGCTTCGCATTGCGAAACAACGTACTGTTGAGCATCACCAATCTCCTTAACTCAAGCCCATGTCGCCCGACGAGCGGAACACTTGACCGAACGCGCCAGGCAGCAACGGAAACCAAACACCTGAAACCTCCTACAATTGTCGGTGGCTTCGTCCATGATGGTAGTGCCGAACGCCGCCAGGGGGTGTAAAAAACGGTCATTGAATTGTCGAATTCGTACGCTCATCGTTTTTTCCGGGGCCGTACATCGCCCACTCTGCATCTACTTTCGCCGGTCACCGCCCACTATTTCCGGCGCAGGCTGACCTGCCCAAATCCGCGCCCCGCACCCTCGCCGGCGCGGCGACACGTCTCAAGCCTTCTTGTCATGCTCCGCAATCGTTGGATGCAGCGCACTGAAACCCTCAGCCAGTCTACGCCGCGACCGGTGACCACCAAGAAACACCGCGAACAGGATGCGGTCGACCCGCCACGGCGCAAGCAACTTCCACTCAATTGATGACGGTCATCCGCACCCAGCCGCTCTTGCAAGGGCGTTCAGATTCCCAAAACCGCGAAAGCGAGCGACATACCCCCAGTCTTGCGAATTCCCTTGGCGCGGCACTCAACTCGGCAGCAGTAATTGACGAAAAAGACGATGCAGGCTCGCCCCTCGGAAAGGCCTTGTCATGTTCGCGATCCCGACTCTTCGGCGCCACCACAGGCACGGGAATCTCAGCATTCGTTGGCGACCCGACCGCCAGTGGTTGCTGTTGGTCCTCACCATTATGTTCCTCGGCGGAGCGGCCGGCGCCGTGCTAGTACTCAGCCTCTGGTACACACCATAGGGCCGAGGACGCCGTCTCATGCCGAGCCGACGCGTCTGCGCGACGCCCGCCGATAACATCGCAACTCCTTTAAAAACAGCTACTTATACTATCACACAGAGAACGCGCCGGTGGAACAAACGCCGACGCGGCAATATTCGCGTTCCCGGCACGAATACCCCCGCTGTACAGGCCACAGACGAAAACGTCGGCTGCAAAGCCGGGAGAAACTGACATGTTCGGAAACCAACATCAACCGACCGCCGACCTGAAACGACGATCATTCCTTTCGACCGTCGCCCTCGGGATCAGCGGAGTAACCATGACCCTGCTCCTGTGTGTGACGATGATCGCCATCTACAGCGTGAGCGTTATCGACCGCAAAACCGGCGACGTGTTCGAATTCGCCGAGGTCGCAGTGCACAGCCTGCCCCAGTTGGCGGAATCGCTCCCGCCGGTGCTGGCCGACGTACTCAATGACCGGCGAGACCCAGGGTACGCCGAGAACATCGAGGTATCCGTCACACTGGCCAGCAGTTCGAGCCGGCGCGGCGTGCGACCGATAATCACGGTTCACAACAAGGGTGCCGAGGTAGTGTCACTCTTGTCGATGCGCGTCGTGGTCGTGAATAGTGATGGCGAGCCCATTTCGGAAATGAACGAGTGGGCGGCGACTCCGATAGCTGCTGATGACGACCACTGGCGCGGACCGCTCTTACCGGGTGCTGAGCGGCGTTTCTCGACGAATCACTCGTTCGTGGGCAAGAACGATCTCGGAGTCGAGTACGAGATCACCGACATTCGCATCTGGAGCGGGGATTCCGCGGAAACAACCCAACTGACGAGTGCCAGATAGAGACACTCATCAACCCACATGCGCTTCATCACGGCTTCAAGGCCGATCCGCGTTGCGGATCGGCCTTGAAGTGTAGATTCGTTACGCGCGGCGGCGGCGAAGGACTGCGACCCCGCCCAGGGCGAGCAGCGTCAGTGCAGCCGGTTCCGGTACGCCGTGAACGGCAAACGCTGCGTTGTAGAGGTCGTTGGGATCCAGGCCTGGAGCTTGAGCGAGGACATCGGGCGTCAGGTTGTACTCGCCGAAGCCCGGGCTTGGAAACTGCTCGGACCGCCACATGAACGCGTCGTCGTCATTGTTGAGGAAGTTGATTCCATTGTCGGCGTTGGTGGACCAGCCGATGCTTGTAAGTCCGCCGGTTGCGTCAACACCATACACGGTCAGGTAGTACTCCCCGCCGTCGAGATTCACATCCACGGGAATCTCGACGAAGTCCTCTGCAGTCGGGCACCCGCCGGGACCACAGCCGAACTCCGGCACCGAGCCTTCGGCCAAGATGTCTCCGTCCACGGGTCGGGCCTGTCCGGCGCGATCCCAGATGATCCAGTTTAAGTCGGTGACCACATTGTCGGTTGGGACGAAGTAGTACACGTCGAGCTGCGTCACATCCCAGTTGCCGGCCGGCAGGTCGAACGGCTGCGCGGTCCAACGCTGGGGCTGACTCGCAACGGGGTTGCCCGATGTCCAGCCCAGAAAGTTCAGATCCCCACCTTGGAAGATCACTTCGCGCGGGGCGCCTGTGTCGAACAACACATCACCGCCGCCGTAAGCCAACGCGGGCGCGACAAACAAGAACGTGAGCGCCAGCAACAACAGACAGGATTTCTTTCCCATGGCAAGCCCTTCCGAACTCGAGAGGTTTGACCACTGGGCGTCGTGCGACCACCACAAGACGATCCCGAGTGGGCGACACCGCAACGACACGGACAGCCGTCCGCGCAGCGCAGCGCCTTTCCATCGCTCGTCTCTCTCAAACCCTCGATTGCCCGCCGCTCCTTGCGGTCGGACGCCAGAATTGCAAGCACCATTGAACCAAGTTGGCCTCACCGAGTCAACCCTGCTTTGCTTTTTTGACGTGCAAACGCGAAATCCGGTAAGCTGTGGCTTGTTGTTTTGG
This sequence comes from Phycisphaerae bacterium, assembly GCA_029260155.1. Taxonomy (GTDB): domain Bacteria; phylum Planctomycetota; class Phycisphaerae; order UBA1845; family UBA1845; genus OFTM285. The sequence goes on from JAJDDU010000022.1 coordinate 4,115, forward strand.
GTAGCGAACGAACAGCCAATTCTCGGCCGGAAGGGAAATGATGATGAAAATGGTCGAAATGGGCTTGGCGGTGCGCATCGCGGCGAGCGCGGCGGTCTTGGTGGTTTGCGTCGTGAGCCCGGCATTCGCCGAGGCCGTAAAGAGCGAGGACGCCGTTCCCGAAGGACTGACGGGGTCGGAATGGAAGAGCATCCGCCAGGTGTACGAGCAGAATCGCCACGCGGCGGTGGCTGTGGATGGCGAGTTTCGCGCTCGCAACCCCGGCCAGCAATGGCTGACGCATTTCGACGGGCGTGGCTTCGCAGTCGAGCCGGACGTAGCGGGTTGGCGTTGGGGACTGGAATTGCAAAGCTACGGCTTCTGCGGTCACCAGCGCGCCGTTAGCGGCCAAGCGAAAATGACCGCTCAAGACGATCGGGTGACCTACGACTGGGACGCAGGGCTGCGGGAGTGGTTCGTCAACGATCGCAGTGGATTGGAGCACGGGTTCACGCTGGTCAGTCGTCCGCCGGGTGCGGGGGGTGCATCCCAAACCGGGATGTTGGGTGGCCCATGTCCTTTGGACGTGGGGGACGCGATGATATACGCGCGGGTGAACGTTCCGAAGATCATCGGCTCCCCCACCTCTAAAGAGGTGGGCCACCCACCATCCGAACCCGAAACCCACAAAACGACGTGTGACCATGCACTAGAATTGCGGCTGGCGGTGCGCGGCGGCTTGCTTGCCCAGGGACATGCTGATGGACAGGGCGTGAGCTTCGTGAATGAGCAAGGTCACGCAGTCGTTCACTACGCCGGGCTAAGAGTTTGGGACGCGGATCACCGGGAGCTTCCCGCGCGGATCGATGCGGACGCCGCAGGGCTGCGGCTGGCCGTGGACGAGCGCGGTGCGCGCTACCCACTGACCATCGACCCCATCGCCCAGCAGGCCTACCTCAAGGCGTCCAACACCGATTCATGGGACGGGTTTGGCGTCTCGGTGGGCGTGTCCAGCGACACG
>JAJDDU010000211.1 GCA_029260155.1 Phycisphaerae bacterium
CGAGCGTGACAGCGGCGCCGATGAGGAGAAACAGCGCGACTTGCATGGCGTGCAATATGCCACGTTGCCCCTCGGAAGTCACGGTTGCCACACAGGATTGCCGTAAACGGGCTGTGCGGTTTCTTCAGACAATCGATTGCCGTGCATGGACCGACGAGCGATACCTCGTCGCGTTTCATTTCGCGGCCTGCGCATAGGCCGAAGCCTTAGAACGTAGCCCGACCGTGGGCAGCAGCCACCGAATCCGTGGAGGTGGCACGGTGACTGCACTCGGTCGGTGAACATCCAGACGGTCGCGAGACATTGCCAGGCCATGGCCATACCTGTCGGGCCGTTCGCGTAGCGGGAGATGCCGCGGACTGGCACCTGCGTCTACGGAAGCGGGACACGTTTCCCTCTTCCACTCACGCGTGCTCTCGCACGCGAATCGCCAACAACGCTCTCGCGAACCTCCTCCCCGCCCACAGGCTCGCACCACCGCCGTTGTGCCCCTCCCATCCGGCTCGCCTTCACCCCGTATGCGGACAGCGGTGCCGTCGTCCTTCCCCGCCACCCGCAAAAGAAGCCCGCCAGACGCCGCCGCCCCAACCACCCTACCGACCTGTCTGTCATGCTTCTTTCGCCAGGAGCCTCCCCGCCCGGCCGCCGACCCCGCTGCAATTCTGTTGAAAACCTGACTTTCGTCTTCACGTCCACGCGAAAGACGAAAGGTCAGGTTTTCAATGCGGAAAACCCGCACTGAAACGCTGAGCAACCGTCCCGGGCGGCGGGCGTGCCATCCGGGCCAAACGAACGGAGGGAACATGGACATTGTATGCACGCGATGTGGGGAACCGTGGGACATGGACTACGTGAGGCACGAGGAGCCAGAAGGCTTTCGACGACGTGGTGGGCGAATCGACCGCTGCCCGGTGTGCCCGAGGGAAAAGCCGAGGCACTCAAGAGAGGAACGGGAGCGGCTCGCAGCGATTCGCGAAGTTGCCGACCTGCTCGGCGGCGACATCGACGGCCTGGCGGCGACGTTGGAAGACTTTCGCCTGTTGTGACATGAACCGCGTCGGCCGGGTCAACCGGCCGGCGTTATCGAGAGGAGGAAAGAAGCATGAAGCTACTGACTAAAGAAATCCGGCAACGCTTGCCGCAACTCTACGCGACGGAAAACGAGAAAGACCCGATTGTGCAGGTGAAGTTCTTTTCACCGTGGATGAACTGGACGTGGTACGTGACCGAGTTCGACGGTGACGATGTGCTCTTCGGGCGGGTCGAAGGCTTCGAAAAGGAATGGGGCTACTTCAATCTTTCGGAGCTTGAATCGCTTCGCGGTCCTTGGGGGGTTCGTGCGGTCGAGCGGGACCTGCATTTCAGACCGACACGGGTCAGCAAGTTGGCTGAACTCGAATCCGTGGAAAAGTGACGACACCGCCCGCCGACCAGCAACGTCGGCGGGCTTCATCTTGAGGAAACCTGGACATGACAGAAACCATAGCCAACTCACTCAGACTGTACACCCGCGACTTGACCCAGGGCGAAGCCGTCCCGATTCCCGAAGGAGGCGAAACATGGCGTGCGATGTTACGCCGCGTCAGCGTTCCGCAGCGAATCGCCGAAGTCACGGAGGAAACCTACTGGCACTACCTCGAAGTGCTGCCGCCGCAATGGATGGAGGGCAACGCCTTCTGCTTTGCCGAAGGCATGGAACCGTTCCGGTTGTTCTGGCAATGCGGCAACGGTCATTTCTGCCGGCGGTTGACCTGGAACGAGACATACCGATTCTGCGACCTGGCCGGCATCCCTCGCGATTACTATCTCTATTGAACGAGTCGTTTAAGCCGCCGGTGACGTCCGAACCGCGGCGCAACGTCTGCACTGCTCGGTGCAGGCGGGATTCGAGTTCGATGGCATCAAGCCGTGCTGTGATTCTGTTTCCCACCGCGAACGCCAGTTACCGAGGTCTTCCGACTCTCTCGCCCCAGGATGAAGGCGTAGGACCGTGCCTGCATTGGCTTCGGTTCTTCCGGAGTTGCGACCCCACCCGACCCCTTCGTTCGCGTACGGGACTTGAACCCCCAGCCCACGCCGGATTCCTGGCTTGCCGGGCGTGAAACTGAGCCTGCGAGCCGGCGCCCACAATCTCGCTGATTCCGCGACCGCCGGGAGCAACCGCAATCCTGGCCGCTCTACGCAGCCTCGTCCCGGGAACCGCCCTTGGGGAACGGTGCCGCCGCCGCACCCGTCCACCCACACAGGATACCGTCCTGCAACCCTGCGTAGAGTCCCGCCAAGCGGCCTGGCGTCACACCCTGGTTGGGTGCCGCTCCCAGCCCCATGGATGTCTGTAGGAAGGTATTCCCGATTAGATTGGTCAGGATTTCGCGACCCGGCATCGGCCTGTTGATGGCACCCAGAGGGTATCCTGTTGGCACATCCGCTGTGATTCGGAGGGGATGGTAGCTCATCTCTCTAGAATACGTAAGTCTATGCAGGATATACACTTGTATGCTCTCTGAATCTGCCATTATCCCGCCGGGTTGGCTGAGACCCCTGCGCCGACGCGTTTTGTACGATGACTGCTCGACGTTATACTCGGATCCACCATGAAGCGAACCGAGCGGGACCGCGATATCCTGGTTACCCTCGCCACGAGGCTCCGTTTCCTGGCACTTTGCCAAGCGGCGTCCTGGTGGCAGAGCCCATCGGCGGCCCAGTCAGCACGTCGGCGACTGGCCCAGCTCGAAGCCGAAGGCATGGTCGTATTGTCACGCGTGCATGCTGAGCCACTCCTCGAACTTCGGGCGCCGATCGTTGCGTGGGTCCCCGGCCATCCAGCACCCGACTTCCGCGCGGTTTCCAACACCCTGAACAGTCGCTGGCCAGCGGTCGCCCCGGCCGCGCTCACGGTCTATCGCGCCAGCCGGACCACGAACAACCGCTTCGGTGGACCCGGGCGGCTTGCCCCGCTGTCGGCCGACCAGATTACCCACGACCTGCATGTGTCCGAGGTCTACGTTCAGCTTCGCAGAACTGATCCTGCAACGGCGTCGGCATGGATCGGCGAGGACGTGCTCGGAAAGGCGGGCTATCGCATGAAGGACCCGGACGCCATCGTTCGACGCCCCGACGGGTCCGAAATCGCCATCGAGTTTGGGGGGCGGTACGACAAACAGCGAGTTGAGGAATTCCACCAGGACTGCGAGCGGCGGAGTCGCCCCTACGAACTATGGTAGATCAGCCAACACCCAAGCCGATCCGATTGAACGAACGAGACCTTGACGTCTTCACGAAACACCTGCCGTGCTTTCGCATCACCACGAACGAAGCACTTCGTCGGCTGTTTCAGGCTTCGTCGGTCAACGTGGTCAACAAGTGGGTGAGCCGCCGCCGAGAGCAGGGGCTGCTGACGACGTCTCCGCTGGGTGGCTCATCCGGTGTCGATTGCCACCGACTTACTGACTTGGCCGTCTCGCGTTTCGGGCTCGACCCGGGATTGAGCAAGCCGCCGCGCGGACAGACACTCGTGCGCGTCTACGGGATGCTGAGTTTCTGCTGGCTCGGCCCGCGCCCCTATCGGAAGCTCTCCCGCGAGGAGTTCAAACGTCGTTTCCCGGAACTGGTGAATCGCAAGCTTGAGGAGCCACACTACTACTACATCGACGAGGAGTACGACTCGTCCAAGTACGGCGTGAAAAAGCGAATCGGCTATCTGTACATCGACGACGGCAAGTCGATGAGGGCGATCCTCAAGCGCCTCCGCGATCTCATGAGTCAGCGGCTTATGCTCTGGCCGTGGAAGCCTCTCGTAGTGGAACGGGACCGGTTCTTGATTACCGTGGTCACCACGGACGACCGTAAGAAGTGGCAACTCGATATGGAACTGCAGGCACAGCCGCGACCGGTGCCTGTTCGAGTCGAGGTGCGGGAGGATTTGGAACTGGTTCTTTCGGAGGCAAGCCGGCGTGCGCCCAAACGTCAGGACTAATACCGATCCGCTGAACATCAGCTCCATACCGCCCACAGCCGGTATGGAGCTTGACTACCGAACGAGCGTCGCGTCTGAGCGTCAACAGGCTTCGTCCACCACGTACGCGCTCATCGGCCAGGCCTCGTTGTTTCTGTTGGTGGCGCTGGCCATTCGCGCAGCAGCGGTCTTCGCAACGACGTGGGTCGTATTTGCTGTGAGTTTATTTGTCTGCGGATTGCTGGCGTTGGTTTTCTACCTGAAGCGCGATGTGTCCCTGCGCGCTGCGGCCAAACTGACGCTCTTGGGGCCGTTGCTCTGCGGATGTGGTTATCTTGTCGCCACCCTGCCCGGCGTTCTGATGCTCGCCCTGCCTGTCGCAGCGGTGGCATGGTTGGCGCATCAGATCATCGCTCACTACGCGGCGTGGATGCATGCTAATCCGTACCTCGACCGGCCGGCGCGACAAGCATGGAAGCGAGTTTGGTGGATACGACTGCCGGAGGCCGGACGAAGGCGCGGTCCTATTACCATCACGCAACATCTCCGTTATCTTTTTCGTGGTCGCAGTGACACGTCCCTCTTGCCCAAGAACAGGCAACTGAAAACCGAGGTCACCGAACGGGCGCATTATCCCGCAGGCTTCGCCATCATCTTTGGAGCGTATTTACTCGCTGCCGCGACCATCCTCGCGGCTAGGGCGCCGTTCGTTGGCCCCATGCTTGGGCTGCTGCTCTTCGCGCTTGGGCTGCTCGGATGGGGTGTATACAGTCTCCACCAATACGACCCGCGGGCGGACTTCCTCTTTGCGGGCAAACTAACTTGGAAGGCAATCTGCTCCTGGTGCGCCTACAACGCCCACGGAACTCTGGCTCCCGGAGTGTTTCTCAGCCCGGAGGGCCACGCACGAGTTCGCCACGCGAAACTCGCCTGGACACTCGCCGTCACCTGCATTGTCGCACTTCCGCTTTCATCCTATTTCCCCATCGGTGTTGCCTTTGCTGGGCTGGGCCCGTGGATTCGAGTCAGCGGGCAGGACCTTCCGTTTCTTGAAGACGATCCGGAACTCCTTCAAGCAGAACTCCAAGTTGCAGACGATGTGCTGGACGCCTACCTGCCGACGTTGCTGCCTGGTCAGCGTGACGCGTACATCACGGCCAGGTCGGGCGACGTGGAACGATATACCCGACAGCGAGTCGCACACCAGCGACTCATCCGCGCTCCTGAGGCGATCCTGTTTGCGTCTCTGGCCGGAGTACTACGGGGCGATCCCGTCGTTGTTGTGTCTCTTATTCTGTCGGTTTTCACGTGCTTACTCGTGCCCGCGGGCCTTTGTTTCTGCGTATGCTACGGTCTTGGCGCGCGAGTGCTGACTCACCACTGGCGCACGCTGGAGGGAGACGACGAACAGCCCGGCTTGTACCAGACTCGCGATCGCTCCAACCGCTGGGCCGCCTATGTGGCGCGCCTCCAGGAGTCACGGCACTACGTCCCCGATGAGAACAACCAGCCCCTGCGCGAGTCGGCGCATCTCCTTCTCGGGTTCAGCATCCACGGCGACTACCCCGTGCTCCTCGACCATCGCATTCTCAGGGAACACGCTCACATTACAGGCGATACGGGCGCTGGAAAGACTGCCTTGGGTCTGGCGCCGTTGATCAGCCAGCTTATTGGGCGTCCGAATTCCTCCGTCGTGGTGCTCGACTTGAACGGCGAGATGCCGCTGTTCGTGAATACGCGCGAGGCGGTGAGGGAGTTCAACGAGGGGCATCCCGGCCGAGCACTGGAGTACCGGTGGTTCACGAATTTCCCCGGCCGCTCCACGTACCTTTTCAATCCATTTCTTCAGTCGCACGTGCCACGCGTGACCGCACACCAGCACGTCGAGATCATCCTTCAGAGCCTCGGCCTGGAATACGGCGAAGGTTACGGCCCAGCTTGGTTCTCCGCCGCCCATCGACACGTGTTGGCCAGGATCATCGAGCACAACCCTGACCTGAACTCCTTCCGGAAAATCGACAAGTACATCACGAAGGCGCTCCCCTCGACGTACAAAGAGCTAGGGATAACGAAGAAACAGTACGAAGACGGGAGCCACCTCTACACGGTTATGCACTCGCTCGCCGCTCCCGATGCGGTAAATGCCACACCGGACGACGGCACGCCAGACGAGGTCTTCCAGCGGCGCATCGACATGGGTGCCGTCGTCGAGCGACCCCAAGTCGTGTACTTCTCGCTTGTGAGCGGCATCGAGGAGAAGACCACTGCCGAGGTTGCGCGCTTGGCACTTTTCTCTCTTCTGGCCGCCGCCGTGCGCCGCGGTTCGTCTGACTTTACGGTGTACGTCGTCGTGGATGAGTTCCAGCAAATCGTCACCGAGAACCTGGAGATCATCCTGGAGCAGGCCCGCCACAACGGACTGAACTGTATTCTGGCACACCAGAATATCTCGCAGCTGAATAAGCCTCCCGCCGGAAACCTGATACCGGTCGTACAAGGTAACACGCGATTCAAGCAAGTCTTCTCCGCGGCAGACCTTGCCCACCAACAGGCCATCATGGACGCCTCGGGAGAGGCCATGTACCACATGGCGCAGTGGAAGGTTGCTGTCAGCGACTTCACTGAAGGCCGCCTCCACAAGGTCCAAGCTAGTCACGACCTATTCGCCCCCGAGCCAGCAATATCCGTAAGCGAGAACATCGGTCCTGCGCTCCGCCGCAATGACATCATCGGATTCAGCGACAATCCTCTCCACAGCCTCGTGCACGTGGCACGCAGTCGGGGATTCACGCAGTTCGGTGGCTACACATTTCCCATGCGAGGGGAGTATCACATTCCGTATTCCGTTTTCCGCAAGCGAGAATTCAGCGCTTGGCCGGAAGCCCAACCAGGAACCGTTCCATTCTCTTCGGAAATGCCGGTGCCATCGTCCGCGCCTCCAGTACCTTCGGAACCGACAATAACTGACCCGGTCGAACAGCAACGAAGCCAAATGGAACTGATCGATGACCTCGAACGACGTATCGAGGAGATTGAAAGAGTCTAATAATGGAAACAACCGTTGGTCGAAATCGACTAGTGCTCATTCTTGTCGGGATTGCAGCGGCCTTACTTGTGATTGTCCTGATTGTTCGTGCCTTCAGTGCGCCCGGAGCTGATTTCCCGATGATGAACCCGGTCACCGGCGAAGAATCCGTCGTGGCACAAACGCAGCGGGAGAGGTTCGTCGTTGCGACAGGGGCCGTTCAGGCTGCAAAACAAGAGGTCGACCGGGTGGCCCGTGATATTGACGCCCTGGAGCACGGAGTGTCGTATTGGAAACAAGAGGTCGTGCCGCTGATCACTGACGCCACCGGCCGGCGCATCGCGGCCAATCGTGAGTATACGCTCGCATTTGCTCGACTCTGGGAAAAGAAACGTGCAACTCCAACGGATGTTCAAACTTACCGTGACCGCCTCAATACCATTGTTTCGCATCTCGACCAGGCGCTGAGCAACCCTTTGGGTAGGGCCGAGCCGACAGATCCGCTCCGCGATCTTCTGACCGCGATTCGGAGGGAAGTGGGTTTTGATGTCAAGGCGTACGCTAACGTTCGCAAAACAATCGACGCTATCGTGGATGATGTCAAGAACGGTACACCGGCAGATTGTACTTTGGGCGAGGCGGTGAAACGCGCTGACGAAAGTTCCCTCGCCGAACGTGTGCGCCTGCTCGTGGCCGAGCGAGAGCAGTCGGAGCGGCAGACCACGCAGGAACTTCTGGAGATTCATCGCCGAAAGGACGCGGAAATCCGCGAGGCCAAGAAGGACCAGACCGAGGCGACTCTGGAGGCTGAACGCAAGCAGATCGAGGCCCAGACCACAATTCAAGTAGCCACTGCGGAACGCGAGCGACTGCACGCCCTCGCCCGAGACGAGGCAATCCAAGCCAAGTTCGCACCGTTTCTCGCCAGGGGTACGTTCCACACGGAGCGCAACGAGCCTGGCCCGATGTCGGCTGGGATCATCGCGGGCACGGGCGTCCAGAAGGACTTTGACAGGTTCGTGGATTTCGCCACGACGGTCCAGAACGACCGCCCCAAATGGAGTGAGCCTTCCGGTCCTGATGATCCTCGCTGGCAACGGTATCGTGACGATTGGGAACTATTCAAGGAGCTCATGCCGATCTGGATGGAACTGCGCATGTTGAACCCGTAAGGCATGCTGCATCCGTTTCCTTCCACACGAAAAAAAGAAACCCCTCAGGGAGGGGTCCTTGAGGGGTTAGTTGGACTAAACCGCTGCGCGGTAGTGGGGGCGGGGC
>JAJDDU010000212.1 GCA_029260155.1 Phycisphaerae bacterium
CCGTCAACCCGGTGATAGGCAACGCCGATCCAAGTTCGGGCTGACGGTCGACGCGAGTCTGTGTCGCCGGGGCGTCATCTGGAGCTGTCGAATAGCTTCTCGAACGTGATTTCCACCGGGGGATTGCCCGTGGCAGGCACCAGTTTCTTGGCCCAGGTCGCAAACGCCAGCTCCATCCGCCGTTGCTCGGGGAAATACAAGACGGAGTGCAGTGTGCTGAACGCTTTGCCGCCGGCAGCGACAGCCTTAAGGGCCGACCATGCCCTTCGAGACGTCACGCCGCCATCGCCGAGGAGGCCTTTAATCGTCTTGAATCGCCGGGCTGAGCTGTCGGAGACTTTGAAATCGGCGCCCACGTAGTGGTTGGTGGTGATGCACCTGTCGCCACCAATCGGGGTCGCGCCAAGTCCGGCGGGGTCAAGACGAAAGACCGTGGCAGGGAACTCGACTGCGCCCGGTGGGCGGGGAATGACAAACCGCACGAGGTAGCTGTACGGAGTCGTCGTGTTCCGGAGCGCCGCGCCCGCGAGCGTGTGGGCTGTGTCCGGTTCGACGGTTTCTAGAATCTGGACGAGGACAATGGCGAGGGGGGCATGCTGTCCGCTCGGCGCGCGACGGGTCGGCGCATTGCCGTCGTGCATGAAGGCCGCGACGCCGAGCTCGTTGAATCCGGTATAGGCTCCAATGTACCCAGGCCAAGCGATCGAAACGACTTGATGGCGGCCTGCGGGCTGGCGAACGATGAGCATCTGGTCGGCGAGCACCCGTTTGCTAAACGGGCTGAAGTCGAAGTTCCGACCGGTCACAACGCCCGCATCGCCGGCATGGTCGCCCCAGACGGTGAACCCCGAGCATCCGAAAGCGCGGATAACGTCCAGAGCGTTGTAAAACACGAGATCCTCGATCTGGAGCTGCCGGCTGAGCCCTTGGAGCTCGGGCGATTTGCCCTTCGCAGCGATGATGCCTTCGAATACGCCCTTGAGCTCGTCCTCGGCGCGGGCGGGCAGCTTGATGGTGCTCAGTAGTGTCTGCCGGGCGTCGAGATACTGTTTCATGCTGTCGGGAAAAAAACCGCTCACCACATCTTCGATATCTTCAGCGATGTCGTCCGCCAGCAGAAACCCGTGGGCGTAGCCCATCTCATGCGGCGTTCCCCAGACGCGAAGCGTCCTGATCGCCTCGATCCGTTCGAGGCGACCGTTGACCTTCGTCTCAGCGGCAGCTGTCACCTGCATCGACGCGAGGAACAGCAAGCCGACGACACTTCTACGGATGTTGTTTGAATTCGTCATAATGGCCGCATTGTACGGCAATGCACCGGTTCGTACACGTCGGAATCGTTGACGCTTGGTGCGGGACGGTGAGAATAGCGACGATGGCGACGGTCGATCATTTGCTGACCATTGAAGCGGCGCAACGGGCCGTATCCGAACACGTCTCGCCGGGGCGTGCCGTGTCGGTTCCGCTGGGTGAAGCGATCGGGCGCGTGCTGGCGAAACCGATCGTGTGCGACGTGGATTATCCGCCGTTCGATAAAGCCATGATGGACGGTTATGCCGTCAGAGCAGCGGACGTCGCCGAAACACCCGCCGTACTCCGAATTGTCGGGCAGGTTGCTGCGGGACATGAAGCGGCGAAGCGCGTTGGCGCGGGTGAGGCTATCCAGATCAATACAGGGGCGCCGCTGCCGCCCGGCGCTGACGCGGTAGTACCGGTTGAAAACACTGAGTGCGTGCAAGACGGCTCAGCCGTCTCGGTAAGCGTAGCAGTCCCAGCCGGCAAGCACATCGATCCCGCAGCAAAGTACGTATTGGCTGGATCGACGGTGCTATCGCCCGGCGTGCGAATGGGGCCTGCACAGATCGCTTCGGCGGCGGCGGCGGGCGCGGCGGAAATCTCGATCTACGCTCGACCGAGCGTGGCCATACTGGTCACCGGCGACGAACTGGTCGACGTTGATGCACAACCGCGTGGCGCACAGATTCGCAACTCGAATGGCCCGATGCTGAGGTCGCTGGTGACGCAAGCCGGTGGCGAGGTAGTCGACCTGGGCGTGGTTTGCGACGACAAATCCGCGCTCACCGATCGAATCCGCGAAGGACTTGCGTCCGACGTGTTGTGCATCTCCGGTGGTATTTCGATGGGGGCGTTTGACTTCGTGCCAGAGGTACTGGCGTCCTGCGGGGTCCGGATCGTGTTTCGCAAACTGGCGATCAAGCCAGGCAAGCCAGTGCTGTTCGGCATCGGCGAGCGCGGGACACGCGTGTTCGGCCTGCCGGGAAACCCGTCGAGCGGATTCGTCTGTTTCCGGTTGTTGGTTCGACCTGCGCTCGCCACACTTAGCGGTCGCGACGAGCGACGGCCTGTGGAAATAGCGGCGCGCCTGATCGGCGACTGCCCCGCCACGAAGGATCGGCAGGGCTATTCGCCCGCGCGGATTGCGATTGATGGTGATGGTTCGGTGACGGTCGAACACCTGTCTTGGCACGGCTCGGGTGATCCGTTCGGACTCAGTTGTGCCAATGGGCTGATCGTTCGCCCGCCCGGTTTGCCCAAGGCGGTCGGCGGCGACACCGTTTCCGTCATACCGCTGGAGTGGTTTTAGATGGTTGCGTCGAATGCGGAAACGAAGAGATCGACGCCCACGTCGCGCGATTGCCCCGCCCACTTGGGATTTCAAATCCACCATATGTGCGTCATCATGGTTCTGTGCGCCCTGTGGTTGGCGCTCACCAGCTTCATCTTCGCGCCGCGAGATCAGTGGTATCTCGGCTTCGTATGCATGGTTCCGTGGATGATCGTGATCGGTGGGACCGCCGTCGCCCGGCGCGTCTACGTCGCGTCTTGGCTCATGGGATTCGCGTTCCATCTCATCAACATCCATTGGATGGAATCCTCAACCGGTGCCGGGTACTTGGCACTGTCAGCCTACCTGGCCTGCTACTATCCGCTGGCTGCTTTTGCGATTCGGCACGCTGTTCGACGCAGACGACTGCCACTGGCGATCGCCTTTCCAATCGTGTGGGTGGGCACCGAATTCATCCGCACTCTGGGATTCATCGCCTTCCCCTGGTTCTTCCTGGCACACAGTCAATACGAAACCCTCAGCATGATTCAGATCAGCGACCTCGTCGGAGCCTACGGCGTGTCGTTCGTCTTGGCGGCGATCAACGGCGCGGTGGCCGACGCAATCTTCGCCCGCTTCGGCAAGGGTGGAACAGGCGCGCGACGCAGCCAACTGCGCCGCGCCCGCACCGGTGCCGTGTTCGCTGCCACGCTGATCGCCGCAACGCTCGGATACGGCCACTACCGGCTTAGAGAAGATACGCTCTCGCAGGGGCCTCGAATTGCGGTACTGCAGAACGACTATCCGAACTACACCGACCTCGAAATGATCCGCAAACAGCCGGGCCCCATGAAAAAGAGGGAAGCCTACTTCGCACTGATGCGTGAAGCCAAACCGCAAGAGCCCGATCTGTATCTGTTCCCGGAAACGGCATGGGGCGGCATGTACCTAAACGACGAAATGCTCGATGCGCCCGACGACGCGTTCGTCAATTCATATTTCCTCGGATGGCGGGACTGGTCTCGACGTTGCTCCCACGAAATCCAAAACTGGTGCGCGACAAACAACGCGTCCATCGTCGTCGGAAGCGCGTCGATGATCCCGACCCCCCTGAGCCTTCGCGCGACGGAGATCATGTACAACTCCGCCTTCCACTTCAGCCCCGCCGGTGGCAAGCCCGAACGACACGACAAGATCCACCCCGTGCTGTTCGGCGAGATGGTCCCCTTCCGCCACGGCCGACTGCGATTCCTGTATCTGTGGTTCAACAGTCTGTCCCCGTTCGGCCAAGGTGGATTCGAGTACTCGCTGACCGCAGGCGAAGACGTGCGCGTCTTCACAATGCACGCGCGCGAGGGCGGCGACCCTTACCACTTCGGCGTCCCCATCTGCTACGAGGATGTCATGCCGTACGTCTGCCGACGATTCGTTTGGGACGCTGAAACAGGTCGCAAGCGCGTAGACTTCCTGCTGAACATCAGCAACGACGGCTGGTTCCTGCACAGCAGTGAGCTGCCGCAGCATTTCGCAATCTGCACGTTCCGGGCGATCGAAAACCGCGTAGGCATCGCCCGAACCGTCAATACCGGTGTCAGCGGTTTCATCGACCCGAACGGACGGGCCTATGATAAGATCGGGGTCGGCGAAACAGGATCCCGGGTGGCACACGTAATGACAGACTCGCGCGAAAGCCTGTATTCGCGAACCGGCGACGTGTTCGCATTCGCATGTGCTGTATTCTGGGGGCTGCTCTGTCTGGACTACATCGCAGCGCGAACCCGCGCGAACGACATTGAAGAGAGCGAGGCGATTGAAAAATGACGCAGCGATTCGAGTGCATTCCATCCTGGGTGGCATGCCCACGCTTGCGTGGGCATGATTCGAGAAACTCCAACAACACGGCCACGCAAGCGTGGGCATGGCGCCCGAAGTGCCTCCCCTCTTGGAGTGCGCGTCATCGACTCAGCCTTGCGGCAGCGGGATGCGCCATCATCGCGATGACGGGATGCGCGACCATTCCCCCACCGATGGAACCGATCGCGGAATCCCAACTGGGTGACAACGCAATGGAAGCGCTCAAGCGCGCCGTGCGTTACGAACACGCCGCGTACATGCGGGCCATCGGCATCGAAGTAATGGAACGTCGGCTAGGGACCGATGCCCTACCCTGGATCCGCAACGCATTGCACGACGACGACCCCGGCGTGCAATACGCCGCTATCTTGGCGCTTGGCTCTCTTGAAGACCGGGAATCCTCCGAACGCATCAGGGCGATCGCCGAGCAAGAAGACGAGATCCTGAAAGTCGTGGCGTTGTATGCGCTTCATCGCCTCGGCGACACCAGTCGAACGGGCGAGCTTCCGCCACTTCTGCTGGAGCACCCGTCAGCCGACGTACGCCGAACAGCCGCCTTCGTACTGGGGCGACTCGATCAGCCAAAGGTGGTCAAGCTGCTCGCCCGAGCAATGAAGGACGAAGACGAGACCGTTCGGCAGCAGGCACTGGAATCGATGGCCTTGCTGGGCGGAGAGGATGCGATCCGGCAACTCACGTTTTCCGCAAGCTCCGGAGAAGGCGCCACGCGCGTGTCGGCCATCACGACGCTCGCGGAGTTGCAACGTCCCGCGCTGGAAAACACCTTCCAGTACAGACTCGCCAAAGGCGATTATCTCGACACGCGCCTGGCCTCTGCGTATGCACTCGGGCGAATCGGAATCGGCGCGGGTTTCAAAATGGCACTCAAAGCCGTCGATTTCGACAGCCCGCAGATCGGTGTTGCCCAGGATCCGCCCAAGGAGCAGATTCGCCGCATTCGGCAGCTGGCCGCCAACGCGCTCGGCGCGATCGGTGACCGCCGCGCCCTGCCGGCATTGGAACGGCGCCTCAACGACCAATCCGACCCGCGCGTTCAGATTGCCGCCGCCGACGCCATCTTGCAGATAATTGGCAGAGGCAAGTCAATCGGCGCCCCGCGCGCTTCGACTCACCGGGGAGATTGACCGTGCGTTGGTCTGCGTTTGCATTCTGTGCAGCCTTTGGCATTGTGCTGCAGACCACAATGGCCTCCCGCTTGGCGATCGAAGGCGTGCAGCCGGACCTGGTGCTCGTGCTCGTCGTCTTCTTCGGACTGTACGCGCCGCGACAAGACGCATACATCGCAGGCTGGGTGCTCGGGCTCGCCACAGACCTGATGAGCATCGAGCGACTGGGGCTGTTTTCGATCACGTTTTGTGCGGTGGCTGTGATGGTCAACGCAGTTCGCAATCTGGTGTTCCTCAAGAGCGTGGCCACGCATCTGATCATCACACTAGCAGCCAGTCTGCTGGCCCAGATTGGACTGCTTGCGTATCGGGCAAGCGTGGGCGCAGAATCGGTCGGCGCTGTCCATCGCGTCGCGAGCGAGTGCGCACTCATCGCCCTGTACACCGCCATCTGCGCTACCGTGGTAGACTCTCTGCTCCTAAGAGGCTCGCGCGTGCTCGGACTGCACACCTCGCGTTACACACACCACGGTGCGACCCGCATGCGAGCGGCACGTGTTTGAACGACGGCTCAGGATCATTCTCGTTGCTCTGTCGGTCGCGATCGCGATCATCGTTATCCGTTTGCTCGATCTACAGGTCGTCCACGCAGCCTACTACAGACAGCGGGCTGAGCGCGTGCTGCTCAAACCGCCGCGCGTCATCCCGTTCGTTCGTGGCCGAATCCTGGATCGCACGGGTCGCATACTGGCCGGCGACGAACCTTGCTGGCAACTCAGCGTCGACTACCCGATTCTCGCCGGCGAATTGTCCCCCGAAGACAGTCCCGCCCCCAAACTAATCGAATCGATGTGGTACGACCTCGCGCAATTCAGCGCAGAATCGCTCGAAGAACTCGATTCTCGCCGCACAGACATCGTCAACCGCATCCAGCGATGGCGACGCGCCGTGACAAACGCACACGGATACGACGTGTCCATCCGCGAAGAGCGCATGCCCCACGGAATCATCACGGGACTCGACGATCAAGCTCAGATCGCGGCGCGACAAAAGTTCGCGGGGTATGACTGGGTTGTCGTGGAAAACTCGGCGCGCCGCACGTGCGATTCCCACCCGTCGCTGGGCCACCTTCTCGGACAACTCGGTGCGCCAAACCCCGACGACCTACGGAACGATCCAAACGCCGATGACATGTTAAGCCGGTTGCTCCCCACGGAGCGAATCGGAATCTCCGGCGTCGAGCGTGCCTCCGAGGAGCAACTGCGCGGCCGGCGAGGCCTGTTCCAACGCAACCGCAGGGGCGAAGTCGTCCAGAACATCCTACCAAGCTCGGGCGAGGATACGACGCTCACCGTGCGATTCGATTTACAGAAAGCACTGTACGAACTGCTCGACGAGATGCTGCCGGCCGTCGCACCCGATTCGCCCGGCGGATCGATCGTCGTGCTGGACGTCGCCACACGGGAGGTGCTCGCTTTGGTCTCCTACCCCGGATACGACGCCAACACCTTCCGGCGGCAATACAACGAATTGCGCGACGACACGATCGGAACACCCCTGCGTTTCCGCGCAGTGGCCAACTGCTACGAACCCGGATCCATCGTGAAACCTCTGACCTGCCTCGCGGGAATGGGCACGGGCGTGATCGATGCACATACCACCATCCATTGTGACGGCTACTACGATCGCCAGCGCTATCTCAACAGCTATCGATGCTGGAAATCGAGCGCCACCGGACAGCGAAAGGCTCACGGAGACATACCAGTCGCCGATGCTATAGCCCACAGTTGCAACGTCTTCATGTACCACGTCGGCGACCGCGTCGGGCCGGACAGACTGTGCAACTACTTCAAGATGGCCGGCTTCGGAGCGCGGACCGGCACGGGACTGCGCGAGGAGCGTGAAGGAATCAACCCAACCCCCAGCTGGCTGATGGACAACCGGAACCAATCCGCCACGCGCGGCCACGCCCGCAACTTCGCAATCGGACAGGGCGAGCTCGTGCTCACGCCGCTACAAGCAGCGAACATGATGGCCCTTTACGCAAGCGGCGAAATAAGAAACGTGTCGTTACGGCGAGGATCGCCCGATAACGTAACATGGAACATGCCCGTAAGTGCCACTGCGTGGCACTCTATTCGCGAAGGACTGTTCCGCGTGACCAACGATCCGTCCGGCACCGCACACGCCACCGCCTATTGGAACAATGGCCGCTACGCGCTCTGCGGCAAGACGGGAAGCGCCACCACACGCCCCACGCCCACGCATTATCGGATTTCGTACGAAGACGCGAGCGGCGCGCCACTCAGCGAAGTCGTTCCCGCGAAAGTCAAACGCCACGCGGCCGAGCTATTCCGCGCGCGTTTTCCCAATGCCCGATTCGACCCGGCGAAAGACGTGTCCGTCGAATCCCGCTGGCCGCCGCCCAAACCCGATGGATCGGATGAGCACCATTCCCACGCGTGGTTCGCCGGGTATCTCCAGCCGCTCGACTCGACCGGCCGACCTGACTACCAAGCGCTGCCGCCGATCGCGTTCGCCGTTCTGATTGAGTTCGGCGGCAGCGGTGGCCACACCACGGGACCGGTCGCTAAGGAAATCTCGCGCGTGATCGTCGAGGTGCTCGGCAACGATCTCGATCCCGATTCGCACGTTGGAGTTGGCACATTATGGTAAGAGTTCTGGCGCTTGCAATGCCACGGGTGGCACGGTCTGGCGCAGCCAGGCCGTGGGATTGCTCCCGTACCTCACGGCCTTGCTGCGCTGCGCTCCGCAAGACCGTGCCACCCGCCGACTTACGCGTTGGAGTCGGCGCATCATGAAGTCGCGCAGCCTCAACCTGTCCCAGCCCGCATGGGCCGTCCTCGCTGCCGCGGCGATGCTCTACGTGATCGGATTGCTGTGTATCTACGCGACAGAGGCCGGACGCGCAGCGCCGGCGATCAAGACGACAAGGCAACTCTTCAATCTCGCAGCCGGCTGTGCGGGCTTCGTCGGCGTACTGTGGCTGGGATATCCGTGGTTCAAGCGATTCGCGCCAATCATCGTTGCCCTGGCGGTTGTCGGCCTGATTCCCCTGGTGCTGGCGAAGTTCGTACCGCTCGGCGGGTTGGTCCCCGAAAAACGCGGCGCGCACCGCTGGATTCAACTTCCGTTCTACAGCATTCAGCCATCCGAACTGATGAAGGTAGCTTACGTCATCGGCTTGGCCGCGTATCTTCGATACCGACAGAACTACCGCACGTTTCTGGGGTTGATGATCCCGCTGGCCGCTTCGCTCGTACCGCTTGTGCTGATTCTCCTCGAACCGGACCTGGGAACGGCACTGCTGATCATGCCCGTACTGTTCGTCATGCTCTTCGCCGCCGGGGCGCGTACCAAACACCTCGTAGGCTTGGCGGCGGTTGGCGTCTGCATGGTACCGGTTCTGTGGATGCAATTGCATCCCTACCAGCGCTCGCGCGTCCTGGGCGTGCTGCTCCAGTCGGAAACGCTTCGCCAACGCATTATCGCAGAGCCGGACAAGTACGAGTTCCTCGGCACGGAGAAACAGGCGCGTGAATGGGAAGTCGCAAGCGGCATGCAGTTGGTGCGCTCCAAAGCCGCGCTCGGATCGGGCGGCCTGACGGGTCACGGCTGGGGCGAGGGCGCGTTCGTAGAGTTTAGCTTCCTTCCGGACAAGCACAACGACTTCATCTTCGCCATGGTCGGCCATCAGTGGGGACTCATCGGGTGCCTGGTCGTGTTAACTTGCTACACCATCATCGTGTTGGCTGGCATCGAGATCGCCGCGGGCACCATGGACCCGTTCGCGCGGTTAATGGCCGTGGGCATCGTGGCGCTATTGGCGACCCAAGTCATCATCAACATCGGCATGACCATCGGCCTCCTGCCGATCACCGGCATGACGCTTCCCTTCGTCAGCTACGGTGGCAGCAGCCTGCTGACGAACTTCATCGGGTTGGGCCTTCTCGTCAGCGTTTCCCGGTATCGCCCCTACCTCTTGGCCAACCGCCCCTTCGAGTTCGGAGGTGATCGCCGCGACGACGCCGTCAAACCCACCCCCGACTACCGAGCCTACGCGTGATGAGCATTTTGGCGGCCATCGCGGTGATCCTGTGTGGTATCCAGGCGACAACGCAACCGAGAATCGCGCCGCGCGACCGGTGCGATCAACCCGCCGTCAGCGACTGGGATCTGTACATGCTCAAGCTGGTCAACACGGCGCGGCGGAAGGAGGGGCTTCGCATCCTGCGCTACGACGCGAAGGTCGCAGAGGCCGCGACCCACCACAACAGCTGGATGCTCCAGAACATCGGACACGTCGAATCGACCGACGTGCCCGACTCATTCACGCACTACGAAACGCTCGACGGACAACCCGACGGCGCACCTGCTGACAAGACGCAGTGCTTCACCGGCGCGACGACGCTCGA
>JAJDDU010000213.1 GCA_029260155.1 Phycisphaerae bacterium
CCTCTGCTCCGTCATGCCTACCCCTACGACTATCGCATCTTCGTCTTGCCAGCCCCCCGCCGAACGTCCGAGGTTTTCCGCACCAACGCCCAGGCTACGCGAGCGTTCAAGGACGCCATGGACGATACCGCCGCGTTCGCCGGGCACATCTACGGACTTGTGGAGAATCAATCTGAACTCGACGCCATCGACGCCGGCGCATCGGAGCAACGTTCGCCATTGACCGCCGCTCAGTTGCGCGGCTTGATGGACTCTCCTCTGGGCGACGAGCTGGCCACGCGCATCCTCCTGCAACCGTCATATCACGGGCTGTTAGAGAGTGACGTCATCATCGTGAACACCGCCGTCGGTGGAATGTCGCCCGTGGTCAGTGAATGCGTCCGCCGCCTCGAACGCGTCTTGGCCCACGTGCGCAGCAGCCAAAACCGCAGACCCGTGATGTTCGCCTGTGACCCAGCCGACACCGACGATCCTCTTCGCACCCAGTTCATCGCCCAAACGTGCACGCTAATCTGTCCAGACAGCCGGCCCGACGAAACCGACAGCTAGCGCCGACCTCACCCATTTCGCCTTGGCCCACACCAAGGCGCGAACACTCTCAATTGACTGACGCAACGACCAGAAGTCACCATATTCTACGCGGGAACAAAAGAACACTCTTGGAATCGCGCCAGGTATCGTGCTACACTGAATATGTTCGGGGCAGAGTGGAAGGGCCACGCAGACGCGGATTCGTTGACCTGGACAGGGCGGCTGCGCACTGAATCATAGGAGAAATTGAAGATGTCAAATCAGAAGTTTGCCGGACGGATGCTGCCCGGATTGTTGTCGGCTATTTTCTGCGTGGCAACCGCGACCGGACAGACGCTCAACATTGACATGGGCGACGGGCCGCCGGGCAACGACGGTGACTACGTGGGCGTCGCAGCCAGCGGACAGGGCGGGACGTGGAACTACATCAACAATCCGATGGACGCCGGCGTAGAGATTCCGCTGGTCGGTACCGACGGGATCGACACCGGCGTCACCTTCGTCTCGTTGATCGACACACAGGTCTGGGACGCCGTCGAACCCACACCCAATCTGCTGGATTCCGACTTGCTCGGCGATTTTCACTGGGAGAACCCCGGCACCGACGGGACCTACGAAATCCGCAACCTGGCACCGGGGGAGTACAATCTCTTCGTGTACGCCTACGCCGGGGACGTCGTGAATGACGATACCATCATCACCTACAACGGCGAGGAGCAGACGGTTGCCCACATCGGTGTCGGCGATCCCTTCTCGCACGCATTCCTGGACACGTTTGCTTTGTTCTTTCCGGTCGTGCCGGATCTCAACGGAACGGTCGCTTTTACCGTAGCCGCCGGGCCGGGCGTCCCCGGCGTGGCCAACTTCTGGCAGATCAACGGCTTGCAGCTCGGCGTGGGCGACCCGTCGAGACTGCCGCCTCAGGTAGTCATCACAGCGCCGTTCCGCGGCACGGATGAAAACGGCTGCTGCACGTTCGATTGGGCAATGAGAAACTCCAATCCGGTCGCATCCATCGACACTTGGCACATGGAAATCGAAACCGGCATGGGCGGCAGGTTGGCTGCGTGTACGGGTGAGGATTCCGTCACCGTGCAGCCCGATTGGGACGCGACCTTCTGCTATCCGTGGGATATGGGCGCGGGCGTGTCCGCACCCTCCAGCCGCGCGGTCGTGACCTTCACCGGCCCGCCTCTCGCCCCCGGGCAGACGATCAGCGGCACCATGACTGTCGAGGTCAACGGAGAAGTGAGCTTTGACGAGCCCGGCCCGCCGCCGGTAGTACTCCCCTACGATCCCCCCGGCGAACATGCCGTTTTGCCGGCTGGAATCCATGTCCACGTGAATCAAGGCCCGCCCGACGCCCCGTGCGAGACCGGCGAGTACAACTCACACAACGGCTTGAGCGAGGGATGGGGCGGCTCGATTGACGCAGTCTGTCTCCCCGCGTTCCTGCCCGTGCCGTCGTCCACCGCAATGGGCAAGGGACTCTTGATCTTCGCGGTCAGCCTTTGCGGCATCGCATTGGTGCGACGCTCGCACCGTAACGCCGTGACGTAGGCGACCACTCCATCTTGGGGGTTACTGGTCTACGCCCGCATCCCGTTGTTTCCGGGCACCGTTATTTGGATTGAACTTGGCCCGCGCGTGTGGTACGCTCTCGCGGACGGCGGACGGGGTCGAACACCGCTGGGGTCTCTCAGCGCAAGGGACTTGCGCATAAGAAGTTACGAACGGAGGCAACGAGCCGAATGTACCTGAAACGCATTTCCATTCACGGCTTTAAGAGCTTCCCGGATCGCGTGGACTTCGAGTTCGCCCGCGGCGTGACCTGCATCGTCGGCCCCAATGGCTGCGGTAAGAGCAACGTCATCGACGCCTTTAAGTGGGTGCTCGGCGAGCAATCTGCAAAGCTGCTGCGTGGGCGCCAGATGACGGACATGATCTTCAACGGCTCCGCGTCGCGCCGCAGCAGCGGCATGGCCCACGTCGATCTCTACTTCGACAACAGCGATCGCACGCTCTCGATCGAATACGACGAGGTCTGCATCTCGCGCAAGCTCTACCGTTCGGGCGAGAGCGAATACCTGGTCAACAACGAGAGCGCCAGACTCAAAGACGTGCGCGAACTCTTTCTCGACACCGGCGTCGGCTCGGACACTTACTCGATTATCGAACAGGGGCGCGTGGAGACCCTCTTGACATCGTCTCCCACCGAGCGACGGGCGATTTTTGAAGAAGCCGCCGGCATCGGAAAATACAAGGCGCGCAAACGCGAAGCGGAACGCAAGCTCGACCGAACCCAGCAAAACCTGTTTCGCGTGAACGACATCGTCGAAGAAGTCCAAAAACGCTTGCGCAGCGTCAAACTGCAAGCCGGCAAAGCACGCAATTTCCAAGTCTACGAATCCCGTCTGCGCGAACTCCGCGCCGGTTACTCACTGGCGGAGTACCACAGGCTGACCGAATCCGTCGAGCGATTGAAGACCGATGCGGACGGCGCGTCCGACCAATCTACAGCCTTCCGCACCAACATCGACCGCAACGAAGCGGAGGGGTCCAATCTCGCCACGACCGCGACCGAACTCGGCGAAGAGTTGTCGTCCACCGAGCAGGACCTCCTGCGGGCGCGTTCCGACATCGCAACGCACGAGGAGCGCATCGACGCCGCACAAAAACGCATCCGGGAGCAGCAAGCCGGGATCGATCGCGTCGACACACGCATCGAACAACTAGCGACACAGAACCAACAATACGGAGCCCAACTGGAAGAGGCACTGGCAGAGTCGGATTCGATTCAAGAGCAGACCAGCGCCATCGATTCGCAGACCCACGAGTTGTCCGCAGAAGAGCGACGCCTGGATAGGTCCGTCACCGAATCGCGGGCGGCACTTGCCGATGAGAAGGACGGCCTTGTAGATTTGGTTCGCCGCGCCACCCATATTCGCAACGAAATCGCGCGGCTGGACTCGCACAGCGAAAACCTAAAGGCCACCCAGTCCCGCCTCGGCGAGCGCGACGCAGCCATCCGCACGGAACTCGAGCAACACCTGCACAGAAAGGGAACACTTGAGTCCCGCCGCCGCGAAGTTACAGGATTGATCGAGGCCGAGACCGAGCGACTGCGCCAGAAGTCGGCCGAAGCGCAGGAACTCGAAGAACGGCGCAGCGCATTGGCCGCATCGCTCGGAACCGCAAGAGAAGAACGCAGCGCTGTGGGCTCCCGATTGCAAGTCCTCGCCGAACTCGAACGCAAGATGGAGGGCGTTGGCGCGGGCGTCCGAACGCTGCTGGAGCAGAAGGCCGCCCGGCCGGAAGATCCGGCGCTCGCCGGCGTGTGCGGCATGGTCGGCGATCTATTCGAAGCCGATGTCAAGTATGCCCGACTCATCGAAGCCGCCATCGGCAACCTCGATCAGCATCTCGTGCTCGCCGACAGCAGTGTATTCCTCAACAACGCGGCGATTTTCGAGAATCTGCCCGGTCGACTGACGACCATCTGCCTCAACAGGCTTCCGCCCGTGATCAACGAGCACGACCTCGACGACCATTCAGCCTTCGTAGCCAATGCAGCCGACCTCGTTCGCGCGCAAGAGCCATACCAGCGACTCGTGAAGCACCTCTTGGGGAAGACCGTCGTGGTCAAGACGCTCGACGAAGCCCTCGCGATGGGCCGGGACGATCTTTCCGGGCGACGCTTCGTCACGCTCGCCGGCGAAGTGGTCGAGCCCAACGGAACCGTGTCGATCGGCCCGCCGTCCAGCCGGGCGGGGCTCATCGCACGCAAGAGCGAGCGACGCGACCTCGGCACGCAGCTCGAACGCATCGAAGAGCACGCCCGATCCCTCGAAGAGGAGTTGAATCGCGCAGCAGCAGCAGCCACCCACCTGAAGGAAGTCCAAGAGGAACTGCGTGTCGCCATCAACGAAGCCAGCAGCACAAAGGTCGAAGCCACCGCTGCCTTGGAATCCGTCAACGATGCCGTTCACCGGCTCACGCGGGAGCAACCCCTCATTGCCGGTGAGGTGGCCACCATCGAACGGCAACTTGAGGAGGCATCAGAGCGCGCGTCCAAGAGCGAAGCCACCGTCGGAGAGCTGGACGCGAAAAACGAGGAGCACGAGCACGCTGTGGCGACGCACGGTCAGCGCATCGAGGCCCTCACGGTCGAACTCGATCGAGCGAGGCATGCCCTGACCGAGGTCCGTATCGCTTCGGCGAAGCTCGCCACCCGCCGCGCGTCCGTCGCCGATTCCGTCAATCACCTCCGTCACGGCATCGAGACCGCCGACGAAGCCGTCGCCGCCGCCGAGCGGGAGCGCATCGAAGCAAGGCTCCGCGTCGAGGAATCAGAGGAGCGCGTCCTCTCCGCGCAACAGCGGCTGGATGAACTCGCGTCGGACGCAGAACGGCTCGAAGCCGGTGTTATCCAGTTGCGCAGACGCCGGGAGCTCGTGCGCGTCGAGTCAGAAGAGTTGGCCGCACGCACGCGCACCATGCGAACACAACTGGAGGAAGTCGAATCGCGATTGCATGCGATACAACTCGAACGCCAGGAGTCCACCGTCCGCCGCGACGAGTTGACCGTCCGCGTGAAAGACGAGTTGGACATCGATCTCGTCGAACAATACGAGAACTACGACCACAGCGAACAGGACTGGGAGCAGGTCGAAGCCGAGATCGCCGATCTCAGACAGAAAATCATGCGACTGGGCAACGTCAACGTCGGAGCAATCGCCGAGCAAGTCGAATTGGAGACACGCGAAGAATTCCTCGCAACGCAGTGGAAAGATCTGGAAGACTCACGAAAGCAGCTCGAGGATCTGATCGGCCGACTCGATGAAGAGTCCATCACCAGATTCATAACAGCGTTCGAAACCGTCCGCGAAAACTTCCGCGAACTGTTCCGCAAGTTGTTCGGCGGCGGCAAAGCCGACGTCGTCCTGGAGAACCCTGACGATGTGCTCGAATCGGGTATCGAGATTCTGGCCAAGCCGCCCGGCAAAGAGCTGCAGCGAATCTCGCTGATGTCCGGTGGCGAGAAGACCATGACCGCGATCGCCCTACTCATGAGCATCTTTCGCGCAAGGCCTTCGCCCCTCGCATTGCTCGATGAAGTCGACGCGGCGCTGGACGAAGCCAACAACGCACGCTTCAACCAGATCATCCAGGAGTTTCTGGATCGCTCCCAGTTCCTCCTGGTCACCCACTCGAAACGCACCATGGCCATCGCCGATCACCTCTACGGAGTAACCATGCAAGAGCCCGGCGTGTCAGCCCGTGTCAGCGTCAAATTCGACCGGGACGGCGACCAGACCGCAGTGGCGTAGAAATCTCGGAACGCACGGGCGGCCCATCGCTTGAGCGGTGGGGAACTCGAACGATGTGCCGAGCGGTATCATCCGAGGCAAAGGTGACGTCCTGCCCTTCGCCCCGCGTCAATCTTCCTCGGTCTCGGCCGAGTTCGCTCCGTCTTCAATCTCCCGAATCGCATCGCGGGCACGCTCGGCGTCTTCCGAACGCACGAGAATATGCACCTGCCCCGGCGTCTCGGCGCGCATCCCGCTCGTCAGCCCCCCAGTCATCTGTGCCTCGATGCTCCGTTCCGCCAGGGCAGCCACGATAATCGCCGCCTGTGCTTCGGTCGGTACCTCCATCAGCATGACAGGCTGTGTTGGGTCGTCCGGCATGGTTAAGCTCCTTATTTCGTTCGGCTTTATGCGTGCGGCTAGGCGTCCACCAGCTGCACGTTTCATCCCGCGGCTCGCCGGAACCGGACGGTTCGCGCAAATCTTCGCGCGCATCCGCGAATTCGTCGGCCGTGGGCACACAACGTGCCCTATGATACAGTAGGTAATCGAACCTGTCTGGACCCTAAGCGAAGGAGCACGCCATGAAACTGGAAACATTTCTGGAACAAAGAGGAATCGAGTTCAAGAAGGACATCCACTCAACCGCGTATACCGCTCAGGCGCTCGCCCACGCGGAGCACGTGTCCGGGTACATGGTCGCCAAGCCGGTCATCGTCAAAGGGCGGTCGGAATTCACAATGTGCGTCCTGCACGCCCCGGACCACCTCGATTTACAACGCGTCGCCAGAGCACTCGACGAAGTCGATGTGCGGCTGGCAACCGAATCGGAGATGGCCGAGCTGTTCCCCGACTGCGAACTCGGAGCAGAGCCACCCATCGGAGCGTTGTTCGGCATGGACACGATGATGGACTCACAGCTGGTCGAGGATGCGTATCTCGTCATGCAAGCCGGGACGCATACCGAAGCGGTCACGGTACGCCGCGACGACTGGGAACGCGCCTGCAACCCCAGTGTCGCGTCTATCGCCCTATGCTAGGCGATCGCCCAGGTCGGCGTTGATTGGTTTGCAGGATCCAACCAAGAGCGCGACGGATCAGACACGAACCGGCCGACGACGCCCGTGGATCACCGTACCCATGACCAACATGAGATTGGCCATGACGATCAGTCCCCATTCGCCGATCGTGGGGACGCCCGTAGGCGTGCAGACGCTCGGCTGACCGCCGCACTTCCATCCTTCTTGAATCGCACAACCCGACGAGCACCCGTCGCCATCGTCGCCGTTACCGTCGTCGCATTCTTCGCCCGGATCGAGGATGCCGTTACCGCACGCCAGCTGACAGTCGAGAGACAGTGGAGTCGTCGGGGTGAACCCCGCGTCGCAGAAGCAGTCCGTACAACCGAGCCCTCCGTCACACTCTTCCCCCGGATCAAGGCCGCCGTTGCCGCAAGGCGGACCAGTGTTCTCGTACCACGCGATCTTGTCGTCGCTAAGCGACGCCGAGAGTACATCTGTGTCACCATCACCGTCCACGTCCGTCGCGAAGACAGAATCGGCCGCGTCGGCGCTGGTCGAGATCACCCGCTCAGTGAAGCTCGGGGGCATGCCACCATCGTTTTCGTACCATGCGATCTTGTCATCGCCGAACGACGCAGAGAGTACGTCGATGTCACCGTCACCATCCACGTCCGCGGCAGAAACGGATATGGCGCCGTTAGCATTGGTCGAAATTACGTGCTCGGAAAACGTCGGCGGCAACCCGCCATCACTTTCGTACCAGGCAATCTTCTGGTCGTCTCGGGACGCAGAGAGCACGTCCACATCCCCGTCACCATCCACGTCCGTCGCAAGCACGGACAGCGCAAAGTCTGCGGTTGTCGAAATGACTCGCTGGGTGAAAGTCGGAGGCGACCCGCCGTCGTTCTCGTACCACGCGATCTTGTCGTCGGTAATGGACGAAGAGAGCACGTCAGTGTCACCATCGCCGTCGACATCGCTAGCGTACACTGAAGACGCCCTGTCGACGCTCGTCGAAATCACATGCAGTGTGAAGCCTGGGGGCGATCCGCCATCGTTTTCGAACCAGAGGACTTGTTCGACAAAAAGAGTGGCTGCCGAGAGAACATCCGTGTCCCCGTCGCCATCCACGTCCGCAGCATGGAGAGCACTGGTGGCAAATGCGGAGGTCGAGATCACACGCTCGGTGAATGTCGGGGGCGCCCCGCCGTCGTTCTCGTACCACGCGACCTTGTGATCCTGATCTGAAGCGGAGAGGACGTCTATGTCCCCGTCGCCATCCACGTCCGTCGCAAAGACCGTGTTGGCATGGTTTGCGATTGTTGATATCACATGTTCAGTGAAGGTCGGGGGCAATGCACCGTTGCTCTCGTACCAAGCTATAGTGTCGTTACTGGAAAGTGCGGCTACGACGTCGCTGTCGCCGTCGCCGTCCAAATCGGTCGCATACACGGACTGAGGACGGGTGAATGCGGTATTCGAGATCACCCGCTCAGTGAAGGACAGATTATCCCCCCGAACAGTGGTCGCCCCCGCCAAGACCGCGACGACCCCCGCGAGCGAGCTCAATACCTTCACAAGCGACGCAGCTGTCGTTTTTCCGTGCCTCACAATACCGCCTCCATTTTCAAGAGTTCCCTGAGCGTTGCTGTCCGCTCGCCCGACCTTTGTACGATCATGGAATCGCTCAGAAACGCACGAGAGCATGTCCGGCGGCGCCCATGGGTGACCAAGCACTGTTGGGCGGTGGGGTTACACGCTGGATTTGGGAAAAAACACGAAATCGGCTAAACTTGGAGTCTTCAAGCGGTTAGGGCATGGTCGGAGCCGAGATTGGCAGCGGATGAGAACAGTCTTCTGGAGTTGGCCGTTTCGGGCGATGATGCTGCACTCTCCGAGATTCTACGCGTCAGCGATGCCGAGTTGCGGTCGCGTCTCTCCGGCCAGATCGGTCGGAGGTATCGATCCGCACTGAGCGTCGCCGATGTGCTCCAGGTGACGTACATGGAGGCGTTTCTGCGGATCGGCCGCTTCCGACCCGCCGGAAACGGGGCCTTCCGCAACTGGCTCACCAAAATCGCGGAGAGCAACCTCAAGAACGCAATTCGCGACCTCAACCGCATGAAACGCCCGCCACGCGACCGCCAATTCGCCCTAACGCACGACGGTGACTCACATGTCGCACTCCTGAACACATTGGCCGGCTCGCAATCGAGCCCAAGCCGCCAGGCGTCCCGGACGGAGATACAGACGGCCATCGAAAGCGCGATGGGATTACTGCCGGCCGACTACCGCACGGTCGTTCAGGCGTTTGACATCGAAGGGAAGACCGCCCAGCAAATCGGGCGGGAAATAGGCCGTTCGCCGGGAGCGGTATACATGATCAAGACCCGCGCCCACGTGCGACTCGCCGAGATTCTGGGAGATTCTACGCAGTTTTTCAGCCGCGACGCGTGAACAACCCACCGTCGACGGTGCTGTGGAGGTTGGAGTCCTTGAATGCGAGATGAAACCGACTATTCCACGGCGAACGAAGATGCGGACCACCTCATCAACCACGCCCGGTGGCAAACACGGTCCGCTCAGCGGCTACGGCAACTCGCATTGCCGGAAGACCTCCCAACCGATCTGTTCCCCGGCTACACGGTTGTGGCCAACGTCAGCAGCGGCGGGCAGGGAGCGATCTATGAAGCCATCGAACACACGACGCATCGACGCGTCGCCATCAAGGTCGCGAAGTCTGGCCCGTTCATCGGGCCATCCGAACGAATAAGGTTCGACCGGGAAATCCGAATCCTCGGCCGATTGCAACACCCAAACATCGTCACGATACACACCAGCGGGACGACCGAGCGGCACCGCTACTTCGTCATGGACTTCATCGAGGGGAAGTCGCTTGACGAATTCGTGCAGGACGAGGACCTGACCGTCAAAGAGACGCTGGCGCTGTTTCTCAAGATCGCCGGTGCGATCGACGCGGCGCACGCGCGTGGCGTGACCCATCGCGACCTAAAACCCGCCAACATCCGCATCGACGCACACGGGCAACCGCACGTGCTGGACTTTGGTCTCGCGAAATCAGGTGATGACCGAGAAGAGGGACAGAGAGTGACGATGACCGGGCAGTTCGTCGGGTCGTTGCAATGGGCCGCTCCCGAACAACTTCAAGACGATCCCGACACCGTCGGCTTGCAAACCGACGTGCATGGGCTCGGACTCGTTCTGTACTTCATGCTGGCACGATCGTTGCCGTACGACCGATTCGGCATGACACGGGAGTTAGTGAACCAAATCCTCGAGGGCGAGCACGCGCCGCCAAGTCGGTATCGAAACGACATTGATGACGACCTCGACACAATCGTTCTGAAATGCCTGCAAGTAGCGCCGGATCGACGCTATCCAATCGCCGGCGAGGTCGTGCGCGACATCGAGCGATACCTGGCCGGCCAACCGATCGAGGCTAAGCGGGACAACACGGGCTATCTGTTGCTCAAGACCGTGCGCCGCCACCGCACCGTCGCGCTGTTCGTTTCGGCCATGTGCGTGCTTGGCGTGGGCTATGCGGCAACTGTTTCGGTTCTTTACGAGCGATCCGTTCGTTCGGAACGGGTTGCGCAGCAGCGAACGGCGGCAGCTCAAAACCAATACCGCCTCGCGCGAGAATCGCTGGAGTTTCTGATCAACGATGTCCTCGAACAACTCGATGAGATTCCCGGAACCAGTCATGCAAAGCGGAAGTTGCTCCGCGGCGCTTACGACCGCCTCAGGCCATTGGCGAGCGAGCATGGTGACGATCCGGCTTTTCGGATCGACCTGATCCACACCCACCACCAACTCGGAAATCTCGCTGTGAAACTCTCTAACTACGGCGAAGCTCAACGGCATTTTGAATCGGAAATGCGCCTCAGAGAGGAGCAGGCCGGCGCGGAAGCGGGGTTGCCCCATGACCCGTCCGAGCTCGCCATCAACCACGTGGTGCTTGGCGATCTCGCGCAACGACGAGGCGACATCGAATCGTGCGTGTTCCACTACCGAACGGCCCTCACTATCGACGAAGGACTCGTCAATGATGAGCCGGGAAACGCGCGCTTCCGGGACAACCTCGGCTGGAGCTACGATCGATTGGGGGCACTGTCATTTCAGCGATACGAGAACGGCCCTGCCCAAGAATACTATCGAAAGCGACTGGCCATCGCCAAGACTCTGGCTGCTGACGAGCCGGACAATACCGTCCGCCTGCAAGGGCTGGCGTCAGCCTACGGCCGATTAGGTGAGCTGGCGGCGCGTGACCGTGATTGGCAGCTGGCCGCGCAAAACCAGGAGCGAGCGATCACCGCCGTGAGGCGAATTCTCGCCCTCGATCCCGCCGACCACAACGCCATGGACTTTCAGGTGAGGAATCTCTGCACCCTTTCGTACTACATGATGGAGGTGGATCCCCATTCACGCACGACCGGTATCCTCTCTGAAGCCGAAGAGCTTGCAAACTCACTGGTCCAACGCGCGCCGGAATTACCGCAGAGCCACTGGGTACACACCAAGGTCCATGCTGAGACGATGGTAGCCGCAATGAAACACGGAGATGTCCTACTGGCTGCGGAACACGCCCTTGAGGCATTGGGATCGCTCGCGAACTTCGAACGACTCGCCCCGACGGATAACGAAGTGATCTACATCCGCAGCCTGGCGTACCGATGCCTCTCCCGTGCAAGCAGCGCCGATGGGGACGACGAAACCGCCCAGGAACAATTCGAGCGCACGTTGAGCACGCTTGATCTGGCGTTCGATGCAGAGATCGACTCTGTCAAGCTGCGCATGCTCCATCTGGACCTGCTTCAACGTTGGCAACGCGAAAGCTCGCAGACGATGACGGTCGAGATCAAGGCCACGGTCGACCGCATGACCGAACTTCCAGGTGGCAACCAGCCGAGGGTGTCAATGTGTGCGGGAATGGCGTACGCCTCAATCGGTGAACACGAACGAGCGGTGCAACTGCTAACTCACGCCAAAGAAACGACCGAAAACTCGGGGCATTCGTTTCGAGCCGATGCCGCGCTGGCCCTCGAACGGTCCAAGGACGAAATCGCCAACCGCTGACGCCCGACGCCCAGTGAACGCGATGAGGACTCTGAACCGCACGCGACCGATCTTGCGTCGACCGATGGGTATTCGCGCATACAAAAAGGCGAGACCGCGCGAACGCGACGGCCTCGCCGTTTGAGCCATTCAGACCGGCGTGACGCGAGCATCCCGCGCACACCGAATTCCCTTCGACCCTCGTCAAATGTCGGTGCCTCGTGGCACCGGATCGACTCGATCCGCAGGACGACGGCGGAAAGACTCAGGATAATCATCCTCAGCCTTCCTCGACAACCGGCAGCAACACCCCGCATGGCCGCAATGCGACCCGCAGGACATCGTACCAGAACTCGCTACCGTCGAGCCAACGCCCGACGACCCGCCGGACGCTCAGGCACAATCACGTCACCCTATTCGAAGCACGCCGGTTGCGTGCCCAAACGGGTTGGCGCAACGCCCTAGCCGGTCAGACCCGGAATCAGAGTCGTCAGATCCAGGCCACCCAGGATGTTGCCGAGGCCGGTCGTGGGCTCAAGCGCCGCACCAATCGCACGGCCGAAACCGACCGGGATGTTGATGAGCGTCTGACGCCACAATTCGCCAAATCCTCCACCACAACCACCGAACTGCAGCAACATGCCGCTTGTCATCACCATGAACAAGCTCTTCTTGGTTCTAAACATCTGTTTAGTCTCCTCTAAAAAACCCAGCGAAACCGCTGTACGCCGCGACTCCAAACCGGCCATCCGGGCCTCACGGAGTCCTTCTACTACAATACCATTATCAAGAGCGTCTCACAGCCCACTACCGGAGCCTCTGCCCCCTTCCGGGAACAGATCCAACTCCGGGAACGCGCTGTTGTCACCCGCGAACTCCGTCGCAGTATAGCTCGCGCCAAACCGCAGCAGATTGTCCGCATTGAACCCGAGACAACCGCTAAAACCCAAAAGCATCGCCCCACTACACGTCAGGGACAAAACCAACTTCTCACGCCACAGAACGTTTCTCATGTGCCACTCTCCTCGCGACCTCACGCCCCGCTCGACTCGAAGAGCCGAATCGCACCGGCAACTGGCCGCAGCTGGAAAATATCCAAGACCGCGGGTTCGCAGCCAAACACTGCGGATGCGCCACGGTCGCATGGAAACTCGATTCTAGTGTAACTTACTGCTTCTCTGCGATCGGAATCCGCTCCATCGGGTTCGTGCCGCCGCGGTCCTGGCCGTATCAACCGCCGTTCGCGGCGGGCTGCCGACTCCATCGAGCGATTGCTTAACTCAGCAAACCACAAGTGGCGTCACACGACAGCCGTCTGCACCTCCCTGATGTTCTCATCGCTGTCGCACCCCGCGTGTTGCCTTGCGAGTAATTAACGGCAGCGGTCTCAGAGATTCACACGTTCCGCTCGTGCTCTCCAGCGCGCGCCAACGCAAGGAAAGCTGGAACATGTTCGCCCTTATCGGGTCACCCGCCTTCCGGGCATTAGAGAATCACGGCGGAAACTCGATTTTCGAGCCACATCCGGAATCCCGTCCGAGTCCAGGCTACACAACATGGCGTCGACTGCAGGCACAACCTACACGCCGACCCCGTCAGGGGCGGAAGGCTCTCACAGCCGAAGGTGTTTGTCAAGGACGGAATCTGGCGAATTGCACAATTTGTCGGGCAGACAGAACACCAATATTCGTGGTATCATGGCGAGCGTGTCGTGCGCTAGGCGCGGTTTCGATCGCGCCAGCCCAAAAGAAAGTGCCGCATCTTTGGATGCCAGCACCAATCTAACGCATTGTCGCACATAATGTTACAGAGTTTGAGGACGACCTGGCGGTTCCGCCACGCCGCCAAATGCCTGTTCCGTAATTGGTTGTTCACAACTTGGCCGATCCGTTCGGTCCAACCGGAGGATGCTCCGTTTTGAAATCGACGAAACCCAACGATCGAGAAGTGATAGGTGTTTTTGAGGCCAACGAACGCGGCGGCGGGCACTTGCGCTCGCCGGAACGCAACTACGCCGTCGCCCAAAATGACGCCGTCGTCCCCCCAAGAATCGTGACCGAGTTCCGGCTAAGGGGAGGGGAGCTAATCGCGGCCGCCACTCCGCGCGAAGGCAAGAGGAATGCACCCCCCTCGATCGAGAGCATCGAAACGATCAACGATCTGCCGCCCCAGGATTGGTTTGATATCACCCCCTTCGAGGATCTTATCGCACTGGACCCGAGGGAGCGTTTTCGCTTCGAGGTTCCCGATGGCCCCATGTCCATGCGCGTGATCGACTTGATGACGCCCATCGGACTAGGCCAACGCGCCCTCATTGTCGCGCCACCGCGAACCGGCAAGACCGTGCTGTTGCAGCAGATGGCCCACGGAATCGCCGTCAATCACCCCGACGTCCACTTGGTGGTCCTCTTGGTCGACGAACGACCCGAGGAAGTCACCGACATGCGCCGCAGTGTCAAGGGCGAAGTCGTGCACAGCAGCAACGATCACGATGTTCGCAGTCACGTGAGAATCACCCGACTCATGATCGAAGCAGCCAAACGCCGCGTCGAAAAGGGCGAAGACGTCGTCGTACTCTTGGACTCGTTGACCCGACTGGGGCGAGCCCACAACTCTCACATACGCGGGAGCGGACGCATCATGTCCGGTGGACTCGACATCCGAGCCCTCACCGAACCAAAGTCCACGTTCGGCGCCGCCCGCAACATCGAAAACGGCGGATCGTTGGCCATCATCGCCAGCGCCCTCATCGAAACCGGCAGCCGTATGGATGAGGTCATCTTCAACGAGTTCAAAGGCACCGGAAACATGGAAATCATGTTGTCGAAAAATCTGTCCAACAAACGCCTCTGGCCCGCCATCGACCTGCAGCAATCCGGCACACGAAAGGAAGAACTCCTGCTGAACGCGAAGGAGCTCGAGGTATCACACAAGATTCGCCGCGAACTCGTCGGCAGGCCGGCCGAAATGATGATGGAGACACTTCTCGAACGCATGGAGCGACACAAAGACAACGAGGCGTTTTGTGCAAACACCCGATGAGTGCCTCGTTATGGCACCGGCCAAATGACCAGATCACCGGCCTCGCCGCCGGGTAGGAACGGTCTGGCTGCGTCGTCCTTGCGGTCTGGACCCACGCTGTAGAGCACGAACCCTTCACGCGTGCGGGCGTACACAAAAGGCCTCCCCGAATAGGGGTCGACAATCCACTGCTCTATCCCGCGAAGCTCAGCCAACGCGTCTAGCGAATCGCAGTAACGCCCCGTTTCCTTGCGGTACGCCAGCACGTTCACCAGCAAGCGCGTCCCGTGTTGAACAGCCGCCGCCCGCGTGCACTGACGTCGGGGCGTCGTCATGCCACGCACAAAAACGCGCATCATCAGGTCAGACAACCCCTCGCCCGACGCGGAGATAGCCCCCTCACCGGCCGCCGCGAGGTGATGCGCGCTGCCCGACCATTCCAACAAGCGATCGAAATACGCACTGACCTCGGCCAAGTCCTTCGTGAACCCGGTGGACACCAAGGACGCCCGCACATCCTCCCACGGGGGGGACTCACCCGAGACCAAGCTGGTTAGGTGGCGATACATCGTCGAACCGTGATCATGCACCTGCCACGACCCGTCCGCGCCATCGGACACGTACACCCTTTGCAAAATATCCCACGCCGTAAGTTTCTGAAACAAATACGCGTCCGTCATGTCCGCCAGCGGTGAATCCGCCGCCGCCAGACGCCCCGACAACGAAGCCGCCAGCGACGCTGGGTCGTCACTTCGCGACAGAGCCTGCGCCAACGCATAATACGAGCGCTCCGCAACCGTGAGCGACGTCATTTTCGCCACCATCGTCCATTCGTGTTCGAGATGGTGCGACGCCCTCAAAGTGGCCAGAGCGTTGTCGATGATCGCGCCCTTGTCACCAGCCGACCATGCCTGCCACCCCTGGGCGAGCAACCCTTCCGCAGCCTCCTCGAACACCCCCAACCCCGGCACGACCGCGCGGATCATCGCCCCATGCCAATCGGGTCCGCCCGGACCAACCGCCGCGGACTTGATTCCTAGGTAAGATCGCTCCGCTTGAGAAGCATCGCGAAACCGGCCCAACGCGCCTTCCTGTCGATCCAACCACGACCGCACCGCCGGCAAATCGTGCCACGGACCGGCACTCGCATGCTTCAACGCCGCCCGGTCCTCAATCGGCTCAATACTGGCAGCCGCCGCAATGTACGCGCGCGCGGCATTAAGCTCCGCAGCCACCGCCCGCTCGTTATTCAACCACGAAAGGTAGTCGACGTGCTCCCGCAGAGAGGGACGCGGCGCGCGCTCACGTACGTCTTCCCCAGCGGCCAGCGCACCGCCCAGACACAGCGAAGCCACCGCCAAAACCGAAAAAAAACGGGGATTCCTACGCCGATCGTATGTTCCGCACGTGCTCATTGCGATCCTCGGTGGTCGTCGTCTTGCCTCGCTTGGACGCGGGCAGTATCGACGCGAATCGAGCGAAACGCAAACCAACGATGCCGCCAAGAACGACACCCAGGAACCCGTAACGTCCTTTAAAAAAACGGGTTACGGAAACGCCAATGCGCCGGTGCCTTGCGGGATCAATCCCGAGGATGGACGGATTCGTGACAGGGCTGCAGCACTATGTGGCACCGGTGTCCAACCGGTGCAACGACCAGCCCAAGACGCAGGACCCCAGGATCAGCCAGCCGGCCGCGCCCACAAGGTAGCCAGCAAGAACGCCAGCAACCCCGTGACAATCAGCCAGAAGCGGTCATGGGCATGCGCGCAAAGATGATAGTGAAGCGTGTGACGCATAATCGCACCTCAATAGTGCAATATACCATGCGAATCGGCTCCGTGCCGAAGAAAATCCCCCGTCCACCGCCGAAAACGCCCCCACCAGCGATCGTGAAACCGGCAAACGCGCCCCGCAAGCCCCCGAAGTCGAGCAGCCCCTACGGGCTGTCCGCGCACTCGGTCACGATAATCACCGCATCGTCGGATATGTCGGTATTGCACCCGTTCGAGGCCACCAGATTGTAGACCCCCGAATCCTCAACCGTGAGATTGCCTAGAGAAAGAAACGTCGACGTAGCATTTTCGATCGGCACGCCGTCCTTGGTCCATTGATAATTCGGAGCGTTGCTGGCGCTCGCAATCATGAATACCGAACCACCCACACAACGCGACCCACCAACAGGATGAAGACTAAACTCCGTCGCAGGATCCGTAACGACCAGATCAGCCGACCCGGTAAATGCCATATCCCGGCACCCGGCCGTGACGACGCAGCGGTACGCGCCGATGTGCATTTCGTCAGCCGACTCGATCACAAACTCCGCGCTGGTAGCACCCGAAATATCCGTGCCGTCCCGACGCCACTGATACGACACGGGGCCGCCATCCGAACCCGACGCGACGACCTCAAGAGACGTGCTCAGCCCTTCGCACACCGTGCCCCCAACCGGTCCCTGCGTAATCGCTACGTCGCAGTCACCCATGTAGACGCGCTGAAAACCACCAAAGTCAATTAAGTCCACGTCGGCGTCCGCATCAAGGTCAAACGCCTCACACCCGTCGGCGAACAACCCCCCATCGGGTCCCGTGCTGCAATCAGACCACCATTCAAAATCGCTGATGCCCACACGCCCGTCACACGTGTAGTCGCCAATACCGAATTCGTAAGCACCCATATCCACCCTGCCGCACAACGCCCGCCCGTGCCCATCAAGGTCAGCGCCGTCGGTATCAGAATCGGGATCACCCGCGTCTATGCACAGCGAATCCCGAAACAACCGCGTGTCATCATCGGCCGTCCCGTAGACGCCGTCGGCGCCGTCCGCGTCCATGAACAGCGGATCGGCGGAGATGTTCCCCTCGCCCGCTTCCGCAGGCCATCCACCTTGAATGCAACTGTAATCAACGAGCGGCGTCTCGCCGGGATTCGCAAGAGCGATCTGCGATGAAGCCAGCAACCCGTTCTGATCACGGTTGCCCCAGAGGATGCAGTTGTTCAGTGTCGGCCGGCTGCCGCTGAGGTTGTACATGCCGCCCCCCACCACGCCGGCAACATTGCCGCTGAACGTACCGCCGACGATGAGCGGATCGCTCCGCCAGTTGTGCATTCCGCCGCTCGTGTCGTCCGCGGTGTTCCCCGTGAACAGACATCCGACGACCGACGCGTCCGTCTCGTCGTTGACCATGCCACCGCCGAACGAGGCGCTGTTGCCGACGAACCGGCAGTTGTGCAAAACGGGATTGCTGAAGCTGCGACAGCGCAGACCACCGCCCGAATTCTCAGCCACGTTGTTGACGAAGTCGCAGCCGATCAGCGTCGGGCTGCTGCCGTTGACATGCATCCCGCCGCCACGAAACGTCGCAAGATTGTCGCGAAAAACACACCCGATCAGCGTCGGATCGCCGCCGAAGAAACACTCCAATCCACCACCAAAGACACCGGAGTTGTCCTCGAAAACACAATCAACAAGCCGCGGACTGCCGCTCTCGATCCGCATCCCGCCGCCCGCATCGGCGGGAATTGAGGCGCCGTTGGCATTCCCCCCGCGAATCGTGAACCCGTCCACCACCGTGGTCTCGTCGTGCCCGACGCTCGTCAGTACGTTGAAGGCGTTCTCAAAACGGTTCTCAAACCCTGGCTCGTCGTCATTGCTCAGATCGCCACTAAGCACCGTCTCGTAGACCCGCGGATTGCGGGCATCGCCGTCGAGCGCGCTAGGCCCGGCAAATCCGCCGTAAAGCCGAACGCCGTCCAACAAGAAAAACGACGCAGTGCGAATCGGCACGTCAGACGGCGCATACCTTCCATGCGCCACATGAATGTCATCGCCCAGATCCGCGGCATCGAGCGCATCGCGAAGCTCTGTGAACGCGTCGTCCCAGCTCGACCCATCGTTTGCACCGGTCGCCGCGGCAGCCACGTAAATGACCCGCTGACACTCGTCGGGAACGCCATTCGCATCGTCGTCTAAACTAGTCCCGTCACTGATGTCGCACGCGTCCACGACTGCGTTGCCGTTGCAATCCGGTGAGCACTCATCGGGAACACCGTTTCCGTCGCAATCATCGCTGGTGGCCTCATCAATATCGCAGCCATCCGGAACGCCGTTGCCGTTGCAGTCATCGCTCGTGCCGTCGGCGATGTCGCAAATATCCTGAACACCGTTCACGTCGCAGTCGGCATCCGATTCGCACTCGTCAGGAACCACATTGCCGTTGCAATCTTCACTCGTCGGCCCGACGATGTCGTCCAGATCGACCACGCCATTGCCATTGCAGTCACACCGATCAGCCCCAACCCCCAGATCGTCGCACGACGTGTTCTGCCCGAAGAACGTGCCCGCGCAATCACTGGCAAGCACCTCAGAACAAACAAACGACCCGTCCCCGCCGTCCTCGCAGCAAGCGCCCGGATCCGTACACTCGGCGCAAAGCCATCCGGTCAACACGCCATCCACCCAGCATTGCTGGCGACCGCGCTGGTGCTCGGTAAAATGGTCGACGCACTCGCTGGGCGCATAGCCCATGAAATCTCGAAAGTCAGTCTCACCCCACGGCGTAGCCGAACAGGAATCGGTTCCCCCCGGCGGGCCGCAAGAAAAATTCACCGGTGTCCCCGGCGTGTCCCCGGCGAAGTCGCCCGTCGTGTCACCGTCGACACCGTCAGCCCGCTCGTAACACGCCGAGCAATTCGAGACTTCCGAAACGCCGTGGTGCGTGTGCCAAAGCCCGGTATTGTGCCCCACCTCGTGCGCCAGCGTCGACGCCGTTGGGCCGAAGTGAAATTCGTGCATGACGATCCCACCCATGAAATCCAGCGCCTCAGGCCACCATGGAAAGTAGCCTACTGAAAAACCGGACGTGCGAACCACATAGATATTGAGCTGCGATTCCGGAGATATCGCATAGGTGCTCTTCATCGCAAACTCCTCGCCCGAACTGTAGAATCGGAACTCCGTGGAGTTAATGAATTGCGTCTCCGCCACGAACTGCAATCGAGACGGAAGATAATGCTCGTTCAGCGTCTCGAGCTGTTGTTCCACCTCCAACGCCGTCGCCGTCGGATTCGAACCGTCATCCTCGGCGAACACGTGGAACATGATGCGGATCACGCGAATCGGCGTCGTTTCGTCGGGAATCCAAGAGTCACGAACACTCGGAATGTCGCACTCGCCTTCGATCGGACAACCACCGCCCTCTTGCGGCGGGTCTTTCGCAATCCAGTTGTCCATGGTGCGGCACCAATGCGGACCGCGCTCCGCGATCACCGTGCTCGCCCCGACAACAAGCCACGCCGTCGCACAGCACCCACACACTAGTATCCTGGTCATCGACGGTGTCTCGCGCACGTTATTCCCTCACAAAAAGGTCGACCCGTTCGCCGTCCGGATGGCGGTCCCACCACCGCATCATACCACACCGCAACTGCGATCACCAAACTACAACAAGCGCGCACGAATGAACCTGACGGTGGGTGATGTACCCTCGCTCCAACGGGCAAATCTTCGCCAAGGGCAACAGACCGTTTAACACTCACGCCTACACTTGATAGAACGCGAGTATCAAACAGACCGCGGCGGCACCGGATCGTACCCGCCACCCACAACGAGCGATCGTACACAGTGTCGCGGCCTCTGACCTGGAACGGTGAGAAACGCAAGCCGGTTTTGAACTCACCGAGTTCATCCCGCTCCGGCGAACGCGCGTTGGAATAGGGCGAAGTCGTGCGCGTCGACGTCGGCGTCCTGATCCATGTCCGCCCAGCGACAGCCCGGCCCGGCGTCTGAGTCGGGGCCGCTGTTCGACCGACACTCCTGGAAGAAGTAGAAATCCTCCGCGTCCGTCATCCCATCGCTGTTGAAATCACCACCGCCGTCCTCCGGGATTCTGCCGTAGCGGATGTAATCCCACTGCGTGGTGCTTTCGAGAAACCATGATTTCCCACGCCACTGGACAATGGGCGTGAACGAGGGGTAAGCACCTTCTGGAACGCCCGAATCAACGATGTCGCCATCAATGCACCAGACATAGAGCCCCTCGCCGTGAAGCTCCAGTCGAAACGTGTGCGAAGTATCGGGGGCGATGTCCACCCAAACGAGCGGGAGAAAGTTGTCGCGGAGGAATAGAACTTGATCGCGAGCAACCGTGAAATGGTAATTAACGGAACCAAAACTTCCCAGAACCATGGACGCGGGAGCTGTTCCGGGAATCTCAGATCGATCTCCGTCAGTCCACATCTGCCATTCAATGAAAAATGGTGTTACCCCGACGAACTCATCTAAGGAACGTGTGTACGATGCACGCTGCCCGGCAGGTGGCGGGAATCCGGGGCATTGCTCGACATGCTGGAAGAACCGCCCGTCCGACACCCATCGCTCAGGGTCGCACACTGCGTTAGGTATCCATGGAATCGGCGAGTCTTCCGGAAGAGAGTTGCCCTCGTAGTCGACAATCTGCCCCGCGACAACTTGCACGGTAAAAAAAAACGTGGTAAAAGCGCGAAACACCATAACTGGCTCTCAGTTCTTCCGAGCGCGGTGCCCAAGTGTTGAGCACCCATCGGACGGGGCCATTATAGCAAGAGGAGCATGGAACATGAACAGTGGAAACGTGAGATTCACCGGTTTTGCCGCCCTGGGGATAGGTGCAGCCCTTTTTCCGCAGGAAACGCTCGGGCAGTTGCCCTGCCCAGTCGAAATCTCAGGGTCGAACTGCGTCTGCAGCGAGTCGGTCTCGGACATCACGATTTGCGCCGAGTGGACGGGGCTCGGAGAGCCAGAGGCTCCGAGTGATTTCTTCGTCGATTTCAACTGCCCCGGCTGCCCCGGCGCACCGGATGTCCAACTGAAAACCGGTTCCACGTGGACGGTTCGCTCGCGCAACTCGAACGGGTCGTTTGGCGACATTGGGACGTTGTCGTCGCCTTGGCCGCAGGACTTCAACGTGAAGCTGGGCACCGGGTACTCGGACCCCGGGGCGCAGAACGTGGGCAGTATCGACCTGGACCCGACGGGCGTCATGGGGGATCCGAATTACGCAAACATTGTCGGCGGGGCCATTCGCGGAAATCTGACCGGGTCACTGGCGGTGTCGCCAAATAGCTCGGGCATCGGGGGCGAGTGCACCCTGTTCATCGACGGAACGGTGCAAGGAAAGGTGTCGATCGAAGTCGTTCAAGATCTGTCGATTTTCGGCAGCACGAGCGCCGCGATGACGATCGGAGAGATCGCGGCATCGGGCCAGTTGGTCATCGGCAATCCGCTGAGCGACGGATGCGGGTTGGGAACTCCCGCTGTTTCCGCGCCAATTGCGATCGGCGCGATGGCACAAGGGGCGTCGCTGATCATCCATGGTCCGCTGGTGGCAGACTTGACGGTGGAGGATTCGATGGGGGCCGGCGCGGACGTAGTTGTTCGCGGGGGGACGGGAGACGTGAATGTCAAGATCCCCGCGATAGACGCCGGAGCAGCCATAAGTGTCGTTCAGTTTGGAAACCCGGGGGGGACGGATTGCGCGCTCGGGGGCACACTGACCATGGCCGGGGGAATAGGCGAAAGTACAGGCGTTCAGATATTCGGAAAGCTCGCGCGTGGTGCATCAATCAACTTAAACGGACAGGACGTGGCGGGCCTCCTCTACATACGACAAGGAGGCAGTGGGGCGATCATCAAAGGCGGCGCGGTGACGGACGGAGCGATCGTGACCTTGGCGGATTTCAGCACGCAGACGTTCACCGGGAGCGCGACATTCTCAAAGGTGGATCCGGGTGCGATCATTCATACGGACAACGCAGCCGACATGAATGGCACGCTCACCGTGGACGACGACATGAGCGGAACTGTTAACGTTCAGGGATCCCTTATGAGCCGGGGACGAATTCTGGTGGATGGGCTATGCGACGGCGCGATCACCATCGGTGAAGAGACCAGCAAGCTCTCGCTCATCCATATCACCGGCGGGCTCGGCGAAGCTGGGAGCGTGACGGTCAACAACACGCCCGGCAACAACTTCAATGCCAACGGGGACATTTACGTTGGACCCACAAAGTGGACGCAAATGCCGGATGTTACATTCGACGGGAACATCCAGATCAACAAGGGCGCGGGCAACGGCGACTTGAACGGGAACATCACCGTGGTGGGGTGTCATGATGACGACCTGGACATCTGCGTCGAGGGCACCGTTAACGGCGACGTCACGCTCATACAAGCCGGCAGCCCGAACACGGCCGATTGGTGTTGCAGTCCACCCTGTTCGTAGCGTCTGAACATCGCGGTATTGGCTCCCGCCGTTCGGCGGGCGGGGCGTACTTGGCGTTGCGCTGCATACCCGCCTATGGGCGGGCATGCGGCGCAATCGGTACGACACTGATTTGACGAGTTCCGGCAAACGCCCGAACGCTGCCCCCCCATTTGACACAGCGACTATCAAACCGACCGCGCCGGCGGCACCGGATCATACCCGCCTCGCGCAAACGGACGGCAGCGTAGCAAACGGGAAGCAGCCAATCGCACACCGCGCAACAGCCCATGCGTCTGCAGAGCTTCGATCGCATAGGCGCTGCACGACGGACAATAGCGGCAAGTCCCCGCAAGAAATGGTCGAATCAGCCCCTGATACGCCATGATCGTCAAGATCGCCAACCGAAGCGGAACACGCCGAATCCCCCCCCTCGAACCGCGGGATTCATCCCGCGTGGATCCTGCAAACCCAGCACCGTCAGGCGAAAGTGTCACAGCCTGTCCCTCGCATCCAAGACAGTCACCGTCCGAGACGCTCGGTGTTCAGCGCCATCCTTCGACGTGACCAAAACCTCAATCTCGTGGTCGCCCGCTTTCGTATACACCCGCTGACCATGCATGCCGTTCGACATCGGGTCGCCGTTGTCCGTCCACAACACATGAGCACCCTCACCAACCGACCTCGCAAGCACGGCAGAATAAACAACCCGCAACGGAGCCACACCA
Organism: Phycisphaerae bacterium; assembly: GCA_029260155.1. Lineage (GTDB taxonomy): Bacteria > Planctomycetota > Phycisphaerae > UBA1845 > UBA1845 > OFTM285. The sequence goes on from JAJDDU010000213.1 coordinate 23,928, forward strand.
ACGCTTGCGCTGACCCGAACACGCACCAGAGTCGGCGTTGACGGCTCGATCGGCGTCACCGCGGGCAGCGGCGCTATCGCACGTTCCACCGCCGCCGGCCGCGCCGTTTCAACATGCTGCAGCTTAATCTGCATCTGCGCCAGCTCGCGGGGCGGCGTTCTCGCTTCAAGACCGCACGTTCGCGCGAAAAACTCAGCCGCCACACTCGGCGTACGCTCGTGCCCCTTCTTCTCGAACACGCCATAACGCAGATCAAAACCCTGCCGGGCGTACCAGTCCGCAGCACGACGCGATTCTCTCTTACAGATCGCGAAGTCATTTTCCGTATAGTAGATCGCAACCTTATGGTCCCGGTAACGCGGCACGTTGGCCGGATCCAGAAGGTCCGCGCTGAAGTTCGATTGCTTGACCGCAATACAACTGAAACGCGCCGGATACCGGTTGGCCATGAAGTGCGCAACGTACCCGCCGTACGACCAACTCGTCGACAGCACCCGGTTCGGATCGACATCCGTGGTACGGTACAGCTCATCCATGATCGCGATGATGTTCCGCTCGTCACGCTTGAGGCTCGAATTGTCGGGATCACACAACGGCAACGGACTCATCAGTGCGGACACGGAAAGCCTCGGCGCGCAAACCACCAGCCCGTACCGGTCAGCCTCCTGTTGCCACTCACTAATCTGAGCCCCGTAGCTGTCAAACGGGCTCATCCCGTGGAACGTCATGACCAGTGGGTGACCCGCCTTCGACTGC